>CACXEB010000432.1 GCA_902766515.1 uncultured Eubacteriales bacterium | reverse complement strand
GATCAACACCGGCGCGATCGCCCGCGGCTACCGGCAGGAACCCTATCCGGCAGCCCCGATCCTGCGCTACCTGCGCGACCGGGGCGCACAGCTGGTCCTGACCAGCGACAGCCACAGCCGCAACACCCTGATGTACGGCTTTGACCGTGTGGAGCGCGCCTGCGCTGCGGATGCCATCCCGCTGGCGTCCGGCCGCCGGCTGCTGGCGGACGGAGCCGGCCCCTGCCTGAACCCCTGACTGATTCGAAGCGGACCGGACGGTTTGCCGTCCGCGGACATCCCGCTTCAATGGAGGACCCGTGAAACGCATTATCCTGCTTCTGGCGGCGCTGGCGCTGGCCCTGACGGCCGCGCCGGTCTCCGCAGAAAACATCACCGCAGACTGGATGACGCGCCAGTTCAAAACACGGGACGTGATCGGCGGCGCGGTCATCATCTCCCGGTACGGCGAGACCGTGTTCAGCATGACCTACGGTTCCAAGAGCGCGCATGTCTATGATCCGGTCACGCTGGATACCTGCTTCCGCATCGCGTCGGTCACCAAGATGGTGTCCGCCGTCGGACTGATGCGCCTGTATGACCAGGGATATTTCAATCTGGATGCCCCCCTGGGCGAAGTCTTGCCCTTCCAGGTCCTGAACTCCGCGTACCCGGACTCCCCGCCCACCGTCCGCCAGGCCCTGTCCCATACGACCGGCCTGCTGCAGACCCAGACAACGCAGATCAACTGGGCGTACGTCTCCCAACGGAACACGGAGAAGTTTTTCAAGCCCTACACCCGGCCGGGCACCTTCTACATCTATTCCAACGCCAACGGCGCGTTTTACGGCGCGCTGATCGAAGCCCTGACCGGCCAGAGCGTCAATACCTACATGGCGCAGAACGTTTTTGCCCCGCTGTCGGTCAACGCCGCCTACACCACGAGCCTCCTGCCCGACGCCTCCGACGTCAGCAACCGCATGTCCAAGACCGGCGGCAACCTGATGAGCCGCAGCCGCGCCATGGAGGAAGAATACGAAGACACCTGCAACCCCGCCAGGCACCTGACCCCCACGGTAGGCAACCTGCACATCAGCGCCAACGGCCTGAACCGCATCGGCATGATGCTGTGCAACGAAGGGTACCTGGACGGCGTGCGGATCCTGAGCCCGTACACCGTGCGGCTGATGCAGGCCGACCAGCGTGATTTCCCGGATTCCAGCGTGAGCGCGGAAAGCCCCTACGGCCTGAGCATGCAGCGCGTGACCGACTGCTACGGCAACGTCTGGTACGGCCACCAGGGCATGAAGGAAGGGCTGAGCTCCGACCTGTTCTACCTGCCGGAGCAGGGGCTGGTGGTCACGGTCATCGCCAACGGCTACACGGCGCTGAAGTCCGGCGCGCTGGTTTCCATCGCGATCCGCACCATGGAGCGGGCGGTCGAAACCGACTGGGATCACTACGGCGTCCTGCCGGAAGAGCCGTCGCCGGAAACCACCCCCGTGCCCGGTACCGAACCCGATCAGACGCCGGACCCGGACGAGGACGAGGGGGACGAAGAACCGCTGCCCGAATGGGATTTCATCTTCTGACACAACAAACAGAAAGGACTGAACGCATGGCCTGCACCAAGAACGACATTATCCGCCGCGTGCGCGAGGAGGGCATCAACTTCATCCGCCTGCAGTTCACCGACATCTTCGGCCAGCTGAAGAACGTGGCAATCACCGCCTCCCAGATCGAGCGCGCCGTCAACAACGAGATCTCGCTGGACGGCAGCTCCATCGAAGGATTCGTGCGCATCCAGGAATCGGACCAGTACCTGCACCCCGACCTGGACACCTTCACGGTGCTTCCCTGGCACCGCGAGCACGGCAGGATCGCCCGGCTGATCTGCGACATCTACAATCCCGACGGTACGCCCTTTATCGGCGACCCGCGCGGGACCCTCAAGCGGGTGCTCAAGCGCGCCGCGGACATGGGCTACAGCTTCAACGTCGGGCCGGAATGCGAGTTCTTCCTCTTCCAGCTGGACGAGGCGGGCCGCCCGACGACCCGGACCGGCGACGAGGCGAGCTACTTTGACCTGGGTCCCCTGGACCGCGGCGAGAGCACGCGCCGGGAGATCTGCCTGGCCCTCGAACAGATGGGCTTCGAGATCGAAGCTTCCCACCACGAGTGCGCCCAGGGACAGCACGAGATCGACTTCAAATACGCGGACGCCCTGCGCGCCGCGGACAACATCATGACCTTCAAGCTGACCGTCAAGTCCATGGCGCAGCGCAGCGGGCTGCACGCCACCTTTATGCCCAAGCCGCTGTTCGGCGTCGCGGGCAGCGGCATGCATACCAACATGAGCCTGTTCCGTGACGGCAAAAACGCCTTCTACGATCCTGACGGCGAGCGCCGCCTCTCCCCCACGTGCTACCAGTTCATCGCGGGCCTGCTGGAGCACATCGAAGGGATGTGCGCGCTGACAAACCCGCTGGTGAACTCGTATAAACGTCTGGTGCCCGGCTACGAGGCACCCTGCTACGTCGCCTGGTCCGCCGGCAACCGCAGCGCGCTCATCCGCATTCCGTCCTCACGCGGCAACGGCACCCGCGTCGAGCTGCGCAGCCCCGACCCGTCCTGCAACCCGTACCTGGAGATCGCCGCCTGCCTGGCCGCCGGCCTGGACGGCATCGAGCGCGGGCTGACCCCGCCCCCGGAAATCACCGACAACATCTACCTGATGGACGAACAGGAGCGGGCAAAGCGCGGTATCCGCAGCCTGCCCGCCTCCCTGGAGGAAGCCCTCAAAGCCTTCCGCGCGGACAGCCTGATGACTGCCACCATGGGCGAGCACGTGACTGAGCAGTATATCGAAGGCAAGCAGCGCGAGTGGGACGCCTACCGCACCCGCGTCAGCAACTGGGAAATCGAGCGCTACCTGGTGGTTTATTGATCCTGCTTTCCGGACAGCATCCGGATCCTTCCGGCGCTCCCTTTCCCCATCCCCCGTGTTCCCTGAGGGCGCGGCCCGCCTGCCGCGCCGCTCACGCGACATATCACTATCACCAAGGAGGAAACCCGACCCATGAAAAAACTGTTTTCCCTTCTCCTGGCGCTGTGCCTGCTGACAGGCCTGGCAGCCGCAGAAGCCCTGCCCGCCGAAGCGCCGGCCGCTGTCGGCCTGCCCGCCATCGGCGACACCGTATACGGCTTTGAAGCCAAGGAAATCCGTGAATTCCCGCTGATCGGCGCCCAGGTGGTGCTGTTCGAGCACCAGCGCACCGGCGCCAAGCTGATGTATATCGCCAACGAGGATACCAACCGCGTGTTCGACCTGACCTTCCTGACCCGTCCGACGGACGACACAGGCCTGCCGCACGTGTTTGAGCATTCCACCCTGGACGGCAGCGCCAAGTATCCGTCCAAGGCGCTGTTCTTCAACCTGAGCTACCAGACCTACAACACGTTCATGAACGCGATGACCTACAGCACGATGACCACCTATCCCGTCGCGTCCCTGAGCGAAGCGCAGCTGCTGAAATACGCCGATTACTATACCGACAGCTGCCTGAACCCCACGATCATGGAGGATGAGAGCATCTACCGCGAGGAGGCCTGGCGGTACCGCATGGCCTCGATGGACGATCCGCTGACGATCGAGGGCACCGTGTATTCCGAGATGCTCGGCGCGACCACGCTGGAACGCAGGGCACTCATCAACGGCTACCAGGCCGCGTTCCCCGGCTCCGTGGTCGGCCTGGACCAGGGCGGCAATCCCGACGCGATTCCCGACATGACCTGGGACAGCCTGAAGAACTATCACAACCTGTTCTACCATCCCTCCAACCTGATCGCTTTCCTGTACGGCCAGTTTGACGATTACACCGCCTTCCTGAGCCTGCTGGACGAGGCATTCTCCCCGTTTGAGAAAGTCGATCTGAGCTTCGTGGACAGCGGCTATACGCCCATCACCGGACCGGTCACCGTCTCCGTCGGCTTCCCGACCGAAGCGGGCTCCAGCGTCGAGCACAAGTCCCTGATCGAGTACCTGGTGGTCTGCCCCGGCCTGAAGGGCTCCGGCCAGGAAGAGATGGTCGTGAACACCCTGACCGACCTGCTCGTGGCGGATTCCTCCGTCCTGTCCCAGGCCATCCGCCGCGCGCTGCCGACGGCCCGGTTCTCCTGCTACATCGACACCACCGCTCCCGATGACGCGATCGTCTTCTACGTGGCCAACGTCAACCAGGAGGACGCCGAGCTGTTCCGCAGCATCGTGGACACGACGCTCCAGAGCATCGTTGAGAACGGCTTCGGCGCCGACACCCTCGACGCCATCACCGCCAGCCTGAACCTGTCGACCCACCTGGTGGGCGAGAGCGACGAGCTCGGCATCGACATCATCCCCAACATCGCTTACTCCTACTCGACCAGCGGCGACCCGTTCGAATACATGGAGTATGTGGACGCGCTGGACAGCCTGAAGGCCTGGAACGACCAGGGCCTGTACACCGCCGCCATCCAGAAGTGGCTGATCGGCAGCCAGCTGACCGCCCTCGTCACGACCTATCCCGAACCCGGCCAGAAGGAAGCCAAGGACGCCGCGCTGGCTGAAAAGCTGGCCGCCATCAAGGCCGGCATGACCGAAGAAGAGCTGCAGGCGATCATTGACCAGACCAACGCCGAGAAGCCCGAGGAAGACACCTCCGGCATGATCGCGGACCTGACCGCCGTCACGGTGGCTTCCCTGCCCGAAGAAGTCAAGCTGTATGACGTCCAGGACGCCACCGGCGAGGACACCATCCGCCGCATCAGCGCGACGGCCGGCGTTGAGAACATCGGCCGCACCGCCATCTTCCTGAACGCCTCCGGCCTCAGGCAGGAGGATCTCCACTGGTTCAAGCTGTACACCCAGCTGGTCGGCCTGATGGATACCACCAAGCACACCAAGGAAGAGCTGGACGTGCTGAGCGAGCGCTACCTGTACAACGGCGAAGTGCGCGTCTCCCTGCTGGGCGATAAGGACGATTTCACGCCCTACCTGCGCCTGGGCTGGACCGGCACGGGCGACGACGCGGAAGAAGCCTTTGACCTGATCTACGAGCTGGCCTTTGAAACCGACTTCACCGACGTCGAACGCCTGAAGGAGCAGGTCAGCGCCGCCAAGGCCGCGCTGCGCTCCGGTATCACCGGGTCCCCGTACAACATCCAGCTGTACCGCGCGCTGGCTGTCAACAGCGAGCTGTACCGCTACTTCAACTACACGAACTATCTGGATTTCTACGCCTTCCTGGAGAAGACCGAAGCCACCCTGGACAGCGAGCCCGAGACGGTGATTGCCGCGCTGCAGGCTGTCCAGGCCCAGCTGAAGAACCGCGACCACGCGATCTACGCCTTCGCCGGCGACGCGGACAGCCTGGCGGTCAACCAGCCCCTGGCGGAGCAGTTCTTCGGCAAGCTCAACGCCGAGCCGATCACAGCGGTCGCTTATGACCTGCCCGTGCCCGCGAAGCGGGAAGCGCTGATCGTGGACGCCCAGGTGCAGTTCAACCTGATCGTCGCCGATTACGCCAGCCTCGGCCTGGACGAGTACGACGGCAGCCTGGACGCCATCTCTTCCCTGATGAGCGATATGTACCTGGTGCCGCTCCTGCGCGACCAGTACGGCGTGTACGGTCCCCAGACGGGCGCCATCACGGACGGCGGCGTCTACCTGCTGGCCTACCGTGACCCCAACGTCCGCGAGACCTTCACCGTGTTTGAATCCCTGGCGGACCTGCTGCGCCAGGCGGACTTGACCCAGGAAACGCTGAACGGCTATATCATGTCCTCCTACGCCTACTACGCCAAGTCCTCCGGTGAGCTGACCGGCGCGATGAACGCGATTCTCAACATCCTGACCAACGACCCGCAGGACAAGAACCTGGAGTACATGCGCGAGCTCAAGGCCGTGACGCCCGAAGCCGTGAAGGCCGCCGCTGACATGTACCAGAAGCTGTGCGAAAACGGCGTCCGGACGACCTCCGGCAGCGCTGCCGCGATCAACGCGAACGCCGACCTGTACGACGTCATCCTGAACCCCTTCAACGTGCAGGACACCTCCAAGATCACCCTCAGCGACGTGCCTGAAGACCATCCTTACTACGCCGCTGTGCGCTTCGTCTTCGAATCCGGCCTGATGAGCGCGGACGGCGACGCCTTCAACCCGGACGGCGACGCGACCGCAGCCGATCTCTACGCGGCCCTGTACGCGCTGATCGGCGGCCCCGCCGGCGCTGCGGAAGAGGGCATGGAATACCTCGCCCAGTATGGCCTGGTGCCCGAAGGCTTCACGCCTGACACGGTCGTGACCCACGGCCAGTGCGACCAGGTCCTGGTGGCCCTCGGCGCCCTCATCGGCCTTGAACTGCAGGCCGACGAGCCCAACGAAACCACCGACCTGCCCATCAGCCGCGCCGAGCTGGCGGAACAGATCCAGCTGTTCGCGCCCTATCTCCAGTAAACCACGGGCTTATGATCAGTCCCTGATCATAAGACCATTCCCCCAGGCATCCACCGGTCCGCCCGGTGGATGCTTTTGCATTCCCGCCCCGGATCGTGTATAATGCAGCTGACAGGGCCGCGGACAGCGGCGGAACGCGGAGGGATACCGATGGACCGGAAGCTGGTTTTTCTTGATATTGACGGAACGCTGACCCCGGCGGGCAGCAACACGCCGCCGCCCAGTGCGATGAAGGCCATCCGGACGGCGCAGGAGCGGGGACACCTGGTCTTCCTGTGCACCGGGCGCAATCCGGCCATGCTCGCGCCAGTGCTGGCGCTGGGCTTCGAAGGAGCGGTCGCCTGCGCGGGCGGCTATGTCTTTGCCGGGGATCAGATGCTGTTTGACTGCCCGATGACCCGTGAACAGCTGGATACAGGCCTCACCCTGCTGGCGGAGCAGGGCGTCTACCGCACCATCGAGGCGCGGGACGCCACGTGGGGGGACGAGGGCGCCTGCGATTTCCTGGCCGCACAGGAAGCGGACAACAGCGAGCTGCTGCGCTGGCGGAGAGCGCTGGCCGAGCGGCTGAACATCCTGCCGATGAGCGCCTACGACGGCCGGCCCGTGTACAAAATCGTCTTCATGTGCCGGGAAATGCGGCAGCTGGCGCCCGCCCGGGCCGCTCTGGAAAAGGACTTCCAGTTTGTGATCCAGTCGCTGCCGGAGCACCGGTGCCTGAACGGCGAGCTGATCAACCGCCGCTTCGACAAGGGCCGGGGCGTGCGGACGGTCGCGGCGCATTTCGGCATCCCCCTCCGGGATACCATCGGCTTCGGCGACAGCATGAACGACCTGGAAATGATCGAAACGGTGGGCGTTTCCGTCTGCATGGAAAACGGCAGCCCCCTGCTCAAAG
>CACXEB010000431.1 GCA_902766515.1 uncultured Eubacteriales bacterium | reverse complement strand
CTGCGGCACGGAAAGCTGGTCCTACCGGCAGAGCTGGCTGATGTACCTGCACGTGTGCGACGACGGCACGCTGATGTTCGACGAGGAGATCAGGCAGTACGGCGTGGGCCAGTACAACGCGGCCTGGGACAGGATCCAGGCGGAATGGTATATGGCGATCGATGCGCCCGCCCTGCGCAAGATCGAGCTGCGGGAGGACGGCAGGCACGCGGGTTTCGCCATCACCCAGGCATCGGGTACGCACGAAGCCCGCTATCCCCATGTTTACGGCCTGGAGGAAAACACGCGTATGACGCTCTGCCTGCAGGGCGGCGAGGGCGCCGTGATCGAGGTGCTGGCGGACGGTCGGGAAGCCGGCGTCCTGCGGCTCGACCGGGCGCTGGACACAATGGCTGAGGTGACGGTTCCGCTCCGCCAGGCCGCCGGGGAGCATGACATCACCCTGCGCCTGACCGGCCCGCTGACGGTCGACTGGTTCCGGTTCGGGGCCTGAGGACCGGAGATACCGCGTACGCCTGCACAGGCATGGAGGGGCAGTTGGAATGATGGAGGAGTTATCGCGCCGGCGGACTGTGCGGCTCGGGGGCGTCCTGATCGGGCTGGTCCTGCTGGCGCTCTGCTTGGGCTGCCGGCCGGCGGCACAGGCGGAGGAGCCGCAGGCGGGGCAGGTGCTGATCCGGCTGGAGGAGGATATCCCCGGCAATGCGCCCTACCAGAAGGACGGCCGGACGTACAGCCGCGAGATCGCGGTACCGCTGCTGAACGGGGCGCGGGGCATCCTGTACAAGCGGACGTCGCAGGTGGCTTACTGGCTGTTCCCGCTCTGCCGCAGCGAGGGGACGCCCGTGCTGACCCTCAGCCTGGAGGGCATCAAAGACCCGACGACCGTGAGCCTCAACGACGCGCTGCTGACGGCCGGCGAGCCGGTGGCCGTGCCGCTCGACGGGACGTCGGAGCTGCGGGTCGCCAACGAACGCTCGCGCGGGGTGATCCGGATCCTGTTTACCACGCTGCCGGTCATTGAGCTGAACGTGGACGGCAAGGTGTCCCAGAACCGCGGCACGGACTGTACGATCCGTGTCTTTGACCCGGATTACAGGGCGCACGGGCTGAGCGAACCGTTCACATCCTATGAGGGCGCCGTATCCAAGCGGGGGAGGACGTCCGCCCGCTACTCGGCCAAGCATCCGTACAATTTCTCGCTGATGCGGGACGGCCGGAAGTGGGACCAGGGCCTGCTCGGGCTGCGCGTGGACAGCGATTGGCTGCTGGACAGCGCCTATAACGATCGCTCCCGCATGCGCAACCGGGTCCTGATGGACCTGTGGCATGACATGTACCGGCTGCCTTGGGACAGGACGCTGTCCGGCGCGACGCGCGGCGTGTTCACGGAGGTGTTCATCAACGGCGCTTACCGCGGGCTGTTCGTCCTCGGCGAAAAGCAGGACCGCCGGCAGCTGGGCCTGGCCAGGGCGGGCGGGCGCTGGCACAGCCAGTTCTTCCGGACGACCGAGACCGGCAAGGACAGCGCCAGCCCGGCGGGCTTTGTGAGCCTCGGCCGGGAAATGCCGGAGGACGACGAGCCCGCGCAGTGGTATAACGTCGATTTGCGCTATACCAGCGCCGTGGATCCGGACTACGGGGCCGAATGGGCCGATTTCTACCAGTTTGTCCGCCTGGCCATCAAGGGCAGCCGGGAGGAGCTGGCGGAGGGGATCACGCGGTACGCCGACCTTGAAAACCTCGCACGGTACTGGCTCCTGATCAATGCGATGGACATCACGGACAACATGCGGAAAAACATGACGTTCGTCAGGCTGGACGACCGGGACGAGCGGTTCAGCCGCTTCATCGTGGTTCCCTGGGATATGGATGCCTCCCTCGGCCGCTATTATACGGCAAAGAAAAGCAAGACGAACGAAATGATGTCCAACCGGCTGTTCAGCCGGCTGATCGGCGAGGACACCTGCCAGTTCCGGGAGATCCTCCGCCGGACCTGGCAGGACCTGCGGGGCAGCGTCATGACCGTGGACGGCCTGATGGCGCGCTTTGAACGCTATTACGAGGGGATCGCTGCGTGCGGCGCGGACCTGCGCGAGCAGGAAAAGTACCCGACCTTTGACAGCTGGCACAAGCCCGGCTACCATTTCAAGCTGAATATCCGGGACGAGCTGAAGTACATCCGCGGTTACCTCACCGCGCGGTTCGAATGGATGGACGGCCGGGTGGCCGCCCTCTGCGACGGGACTTACATCATGCCGCAGCGGAAAGATTGACATGACCGTAGGGGGGACTGGCGTCCCCCCTGCGGGACCCCCCTCTCAGATT
>CACXEB010000430.1 GCA_902766515.1 uncultured Eubacteriales bacterium | reverse complement strand
CGTCGGCTGCTCATTCTACACGTTTCAGGCGCTGTCCTATGTGCTGGACGTATACCGCGGCGACGTGGCCGCCGTGCGCCATCCGGGACACTACGCGCTGTACATCGCCTTCTTCCCGCAGCTGGTTGCCGGGCCGATCGAGCGGGCGGGCGCCCTCCTGCCCCAGTTGGCCGAGGGAAACCCCGCTGACCGGGCCGGGATCGTACAGGGCCTGAAACTGCTGCTGAGCGGTTATTTCCGCAAGCTCGTCATCGCGGACCTGGCCGCCCCGGCGGTGAACAGCGTGTTCGCCGCGGCCCGCCCCGACGGGAGCGCGGTGCTTTTGTCCCTGGTCCTTTTTGCCTTCCAGATCTACTGCGACTTCGCGGGGTATTCCGAGATCGCCCGGGGCAGCGCCTGCCTGCTGGGCATCCGCCTGCGGCGCAACTTTGACCGGCCCTACCTTTCGCGTTCCGTCCGGGAATTCTGGCGGCGCTGGCACATGTCGCTGACCAGCTGGTTTACCGATTATGTGTACATCCCCCTCGGCGGCAGCCGGAAGGGGATGGGCCGCCAGATCGCGGCCACGATGACGGTATTCCTGCTCAGCGGCCTGTGGCACGGGGCCAACTGGACCTTCGTGTGCTGGGGGCTGTTCCACGGACTGCTTTGCTGCGGGGAGATCCTGCTTTCCCGGTACGGTACCCGGCAGCGGTTCCCGCTGGCGCGGCGCGTCGCCTGCATGGGCCTGGTGGTCCTTTCCTGGCTGCTGTTCCGGGCGGAAAGCCTTTCGCAGGCGGGCATGATGCTGCGCTGCCTGTTCAGCCCGTGGCATCCGGCGGACGGCCTGGCGCTGACCGGGCTTTCCCTGCCCCAGGCGCTCTGCCTGCTGATGGGGCTGTGCCAGCTGCCGGTGCTCAATCGGCTGGCGGACAACAGGCGGGTGCCGGACACGGCGTGCCTCTACCTGCTGGCCGGCGCCGTGATCGCCTGGTTCCTGCGTTCGGAAAGCGGCGGCGCCGGCGCGTTCATCTATTTTCAGTTCTGATCCGGCGCTGCGCCGGGTGTCAGTGTGACGGAGGAAGAAGCGGTGCGTACAGTCAGACGGACGTGCTTCCTGGCGCGGCTATTGCTGCTGCTGCCCGCGCTGCTGCTCGCTTCTGCTTTCTCCGGACCGCCGCAGTACGCCCGCACCTATCCCGCGGCGCTTTCCGATAAAGCGGCGTTGCTGGAGCGCCTTCCCGGCAAAAGGATCGTAATCATCGGCGGGAGCGGCGCGGCCTTCGGCACGGACTGTGAATTGCTCGAAACGCTCCTGCCCTCCTGGAAGGCGGTCAATTTCGGCCTGTATGCCGGCCTGGGCACCGTCTGCATGCTGGAGCTGGCGCTGCCTTCCCTCCACGACGGGGACGTGGTGGTCTTCTCGCCGGAGCTCAGCGGGCAGACCCTGTCGGACTGGTTCGGTGCGGAACCGATGTGGCAGGCCGCTGAAGGGCGGCCCGATCTGCTCGCCCGCCTGGACGCTTCGCGCTGGGAGGCGCTGCTGTCCGCGTTTCCCCGATACGCCGCGCAGCGGGCCGGGTTTCTGCTGGGCCGCGGAGCGCCGGACGGTGACGGCGTGTACGCAAGGGCGTCCTTTTCGGACCGTGGGGATATCCTGCCCGGATGCCGGGAGGAAAACCGCATGCCCGGCGGTTTTGACCGGAACACGCCGCTGCGCTTCGATCCCGCCTGGCCGGACGAGGCCTTCGTCAGCCGCGTCAACGCGTTTACGCGCGCCTGCGAACAGCGCGGGATCCGGGTGTTTTTCCGCTTCTGTCCGATGAATGAGCAGGCGTTTGCGCCCGGCGAGGCGGAACGGGCGGAGGCGTTCGAAGCATCCCTGCGCGGCCGGCTCGGCTGCCCGGTCATCGGATCGGCGCGGCGCGCGATGATGGAAGCCGGCTGGTTTTTCGACACCAACTTTCACCTGAACGGCGCCGGGGCGCGGCTCAATACCATTTATCTGGCGGAGGACCTGAAGCAGGCCATGGGCGACCCCTCGCCGGTCATTGCCGAAAGGCCGGTGATGCCGGATGCCGGCGTCCTGCAGGCGGCTCCGGGAAACAGCGAGGACGCGGATCTGTTCGTCTATGAGGCGCAGGACGGCGGGTGGGCCGTGACGGGCCTGACCGGCAGCGGCCTGCAGAGCGAGCGGCTGACGGTGCCGGCCCTTTGGCAGGGGAAACCGGTGCATACCCTAGCCGGGGGCGCGCTGGCCGGCGCGCAGCGCCTGACGGCCATTACGCTTCAGGCCGGCCTGCGGACCATCCTGGACGGCGCGTTCCGGGAAGCGCCGAACCTCCGGACCGTTACGCTTCTCCAGGAAAACCCTTCCGCCTGCACGGTGGGACCCGGCCTGACGGAGGGGACCGCCGCGGTCATCCTGGTGCCAGCAGCCGCCTACAGCCGCTACTGCACCAATTATTTCTGGGCGCCGCACGCCGACCGGCTCCGGCCAGACGGCGGCGAAGCGTCCGCGCCGGCCGCCGCTCCATTGCCCGCGCGGAAAGCCACGAGCCTGACCTACCTGGGACAGGGCGGAACGCTTCGCAGCGGGGCAGGGGACAGCCTCACCCGTGAGATCGCCTACACCCACCGCCGGGTGAACACCCTGCAGGGAACGGTCTGGTTTGAACGGCCGGGCTATACGCTGCTTTCCTGGAACACTTCCCCGGCGGGCGACGGCGTCCGGATCGGCCTGGGCAGCCGGCTGGATCCCGCGCTGGGCGGCACGCTGTATGCGCAATGGGCGCCCTGGACCCCGGCGGAGGATCTGCTCTGGCAAACCGACGGCGTGTCGGCGTTCGTCACCGGCTGCGCGGAGGCGCTGCCGGACTGCGTGATCCCGGAACGGTATGAAGGGCTGCCGGTCCGGGGCATCCGCGCGGGCGCTTTCTCCGGACAGTCCTTTGACCGGCTGGTGCTGCCGCCTTCCCTGCGCGTGATCGAGCCGGACGCCTTCGTGGACTGCGCGATGGCCGAGATCGTCCTGTTCGATACCCTCGAAACGGTTTCCGACGCCTCCTTCCGGGGCTGCGATTACCGGACCCTGCGGGTGAACGCGGCCACGGCGCCCGTTTACAGCGGCAGCTATTTTGACACCTTCCAGGATAAGTACGACCTCCTTCTTTCCCTGAAGGGACAGCGAAAGCTGGTCCTGTCCGCAGGCTCCTCCGGCCGCTACGGATACGACAGCGCAATGCTGAAGGAGGCCTTCCCGGCGTATTCGCCCGTCAACATGGGCGTATACGCCTACACCGGCGAGCTGCCGCAGCTCAGGCTGATCCTGCCGCTGATGGAAGCGGGGGACATCCTCCTTTATTCTCCCGAGTTTGATGCCGTCGACGAGCAGTTCTGCGTTACCGACCGCCTGGACGCGGGCTTCTGGGCGATGATGGAATCCTGCTACGATACCGCTTCCGAACTGGACATGCGGACGCTGGCCGGCGTCTTTGACAGCTTTTCCGCTTATCAGCGCGTACGCCGGGGCATGCAGAAGCGGGATTACGGGCTGAGCCCGGCCGGCTTTGACGACGACGGGCAGGCATATCCCTTCAGCACCTACAACGGGTACGGGGACTTTGTCCTGCCCAGGCCCAACGGCACCGCGGACGGGCGGCTCAGGCATAACATCGCCGACTACACGGTCCATGCCATTCCGGAGGAAACGGTGGCCTGCCTGAACCGGGCCCTGGCCCCGTTTGCGGAAAAAGGGATCACGGCGCTGTTTACGTACACCCCGCGCAACCGCGCTTCCCTGACGGAGGAAAGCACCCCGGAAGCCCGTCAGGCCCTGCACCGGCACCTGGTCAGTCACCTCTGCGTGCCGGTGATATCCGGGATCGAGACCTCCCTGATGCCCGGCCGGTATTTCTGGCTGATCGACAGCCACCTGAGCACCGAAGGCGCGCGCCTGCACACCGCGCAGGTCATTGAGGATCTTTCCGCGTATTTCCTGAAGGAGGAAGCACAAGATGATCAGGCATGACTTCAACACGGGCTGGACCTGCCGGAAGCTGGACAGCGGGGAAGCGCCTGTTCCCGTACTGCTCCCGCACGACGCCATGCGCACGGAGCAGCGCACCCCCCTCAGCCTGGGCGGGGAAAATATCGGCTGGTTCGAAGCGTGCAGCTACCGCTATGAAAAGACATTCACCCTCCCGCCGGAAATGAAGACCGGCCATCTGGAGCTGGAATTCGAGGGCGTGTACCGCGAGCCGGAAATTGCCGTCAACGGCCGGAACGTCCCGGCCCCGCCCTATGGATATACCGGCTTTTCCATCGACCTGGACGGCCTGGTCGACCGGGACAAAGAAAACACCGTTACCGTCCTAGCCCGGAACGCGGACCAGCCCAACTCGCGCTGGTACTCGGGCACGGGCATCTACCGCCCGGTCTGGCTGTGGACGGGGCCTGAACAGCATATCCTGACCGATGGGATCCGGGTGACGACCCTGTCCGTCGATCCCGTTCGCATCCGGGTATCGGTGCGGACGGCCGAAGACGGGGAAGTGACCCTGACGGTGACGGACGGCGGAAGGCAGCTTGCCTCGGCCCGCGCCGAATCAAAAGGCGGCGCGGCGGAAGCGGAGCTCATCCTGCCGGACGCGCAGCCCTGGAGCCCGGACCGGCCCAGCCTCTGCACGCTGACCGCACAGGCGGGCGAAGACCGGGCGGAGATCACCTTCGGGGCGCGCGTGCTTGCCTGGGGGCCGGAAAAAGGACTGACCATCAACGGGACGCGCACGGTGCTCCGGGGCGCCTGCATCCACCATGACAACGGGGTGCTGGGCGCCTGCACCTATCCGGAAGCGGAGGAAAGGCGGGT
>CACXEB010000429.1 GCA_902766515.1 uncultured Eubacteriales bacterium | reverse complement strand
TGCGGATGGGCTCCGTGCGATGCAGCGGTGTGAACCCTGTCAGGTCCGAGAGGAAGCAGCAGTAAGCGCAAGGCGCATGTGCCGCGGTTCTGTCTGTCCGTATGGCGGTATTTTTGTATGATTAAACGGGGATCGCCGGTCCGTTGGGCCGGTGCGCCCCAATTCAGAGTATCAGGAGGTTGCGCCATGTTCCGCGTTCCCGAGTGTCTGTTGAATACCGATCCGGAAATCGCCTCGGCCATCGCCGCTGAAGGCGCGCGGCAGGAAGCCCATCTGGAGCTGATTGCCTCGGAAAACTTTGTGTCGCCCGCGGTGCTTGCGGCCATGGGCAGCGTGCTGACCAACAAATATGCGGAGGGTTATCCTGCGCACCGCTACTATGGCGGCTGCCAGTGCGTCGACGTCGCCGAAAACATCGCCCGCGACCGGGCGTGCGAACTCTACGGGGCGGATCACGCCAACGTGCAGCCCCACAGCGGTTCCCAGGCGAACATGGCCGTATATTTCGCCCTGCTGAAGCCGGGCGAGACCGTGCTGGGCATGCACCTGAACGCGGGCGGTCACCTGACCCACGGCAGCGCGGTGAACATCTCCGGCAAATACTTCCGTTTCGAAAGCTACGGGCTGGATCCGGAGACGGAACGCATCGACTATGACGCGCTGCGGCAGAAGGCGCTGGAGGTCCGGCCGCGGCTGATCGTCGCGGGCGCTTCGGCGTATCCGCGCGTCCTTGATTTTGAGCGCTTCCGCGCGATCGCGGACGAAGTGGGCGCCTACCTGATGGTGGACATGGCCCACATCGCCGGCCTTGTCGCGGCGGGCGAGCATCCGTCGCCGGTGCCGTACGCCGACGTGGTGACGACCACGACGCACAAGACGCTGCGCGGACCCCGCGGCGGCATGATCCTGTGCCGGGAGGCGCATGCCAAGGCCATCGACAAGGCCATCTTCCCGGGGACGCAGGGCGGTCCGCTGATGCACATGGTGGCGGCCAAGGCGGTCTGCCTGAAGGAAGCGATGAGCGACAGCTTCCGGCAGTACCAGCACCAGATCATCCTGAACGCCAAGGCGCTGGAAAAGGCGCTCGGTGAGCGCGGGGTGCGCATGGTCTCCGGCGGCACGGACAACCACCTGCTGCTGCTGGACCTCTGCGATACGCCGATCAGCGGTCTCCAGCTGGAAACCTGGCTGGGCGAGGCCAACATCACCGTCAACAAGAACATGGTGCCCCGCGATCGCCGCAAGCCGGCGGAGACGAGCGGCGTGCGCGTCGGTACGCCCGCGGTGACCACGCGTGGCCTGAAAGAGGACGACATGGTCGAGATCGCGGAAGGCATCGCCCGCCTGATCCGCGACGGCGAGGCCGCGGTGCCGGATGTCCGGGCCATGACCGCCCGGCTGACCGCGAAGTATCCGCTGTACTGACAGGCGGCTTTCGATGCGCTGCGGGTGTCCCCGGTGCGGGGCTTTTATGGTGCATGAGGAAGGCGGGCAGTTTCTCGGATGCCGGTGCCCGAACTGCCTGGCGTCCTGTGACGCCTGCATGGGTACGGACAGCGTCCTGACCCGCGCGGAAATGGCTGCCGGCAGCAGCCGCCTGCAGGCGCTGGCGGAACTGGCGGAAGCTGACGCTGCCCGGGCATGGGACGAGGATGAGGAGGAGCAGCCATGGACAGACGGGTTCCAGAGCGACTGAACGCGCTTGTCCGTCAGCTCCGGCAGCCCGTATCCCTGCTGACGGACGGGGGCGTGGATGCGCTCACCGGTGAAGCAGGGCAGGACATGCCCGATACCGGCCTGCTGCCGCCGAAGACGGTCGTCCTGCAGGACGGCCGTGCGCTGCTGCTGAGCGAAGCGTGGCCCGACGCCGTGTGGACTACGCCGGCTTCGGACGACGGCGCGGGAGACCTGCTGGCGGCGCTGGACGCGCTGCTCATGCAGTGCCTGACGGCCCAGCCTGAAAAGCCGGACCTGATGGCCGCCTACCGGGCCATCCTCCTGGACCAGCTGGACGAGTGGGAACTGGAAGAAACCCTGGCCACGCAGGACATCCCGCGGGTCTGCCCGCGCTGTGTGCTGATGATGCAGACGGATGTCGGCTGGCGCAGCGACGCGGCCGAAACGGTCCGGCCCGTGCTGCCGCTGGAGCCGGGGGATGTGCTGGTGCCGTTTGACCGGCACTCCGCTGCGCTGCTCAAGGATATGACCGCCCTTGGGGAAAGAAGCGAGCTGTGCGAGTACGCGGAAGCGATCGCGGACACGGTCATGAGCGAAGCGGGCTGCTCCATCACGATTGGCATCGGCGGCTGCGCCGCCGACGTGATCGGCCTGCCGGCTTCCTGCGCGGAGGCCCGGCTTGCCCTGAAGCTGGGCCGTGTGTACCGGGAAAAGCAATCGGTCTACGATTACCAGCGCATGCTGATGGCGCGCTTTATGTCGGAGCTGCCCCGGACGCTGGCCGCGTCCTACCACCACTTGCTGTTCAACGCGGAGACCGCCCGGCTGTTCTCGGACGAGATGCTGGAAACGGTCACGACGTTTTTTGACAAGGACCTGAACCTGTCCGACACAGCGCGCCAGCTGTATATTCACCGGAATACCCTCACCTACCGGCTGGACAAGGTCGCGAAGGCGACGGGCCTCGACCTCAGGCGGTTTGAGGACGCGGTGACCTTCAAGCTGCTGCTGGAAATGGGAAAGCGCGCTGCCGAAACCGGCCGCGCTGAACCGGGCGATCCTGTTGAACCTATTGACGCTACGGAAGGGAGACCATTATGAACCACGTGACCCGTATCCTGTGCTGCCTGCTGGTGCTGACCATGACCTGCGCCGCGAGCGTCCCCGCGTTTGCGGTCGGCGACGGCCTGTTCAGCTTCTTTAAGAAGTCGGATGACGTGACGATCACCAAGGAGGAATACGATTCCCTCAAACAGTTCGAGAAGCTGGCGGAGATCATGGAGGTCATCGACGCGTATTACTATGAAGAGCCCAACAAGGACGACATGCTGGAGTACGCCATCTGGGGCATGCTGGAGGGCCTGGGGGACAACTACACCTTCTATTACAGCCCGGAGCGCTGGAAGCAGCTGTGGGACGACGATGAGGGCAGCTATGCCGGCGTCGGCATCCAGATGATGGCGGACTTCACGGCCAACACCGTGACCATCAGCCGGGTGTTCAAGAATACCCCGGCGGAGGAAGCCGGCCTGAAGAAGGGCGACCAGCTGGTCCGCGTGGATGACCTGGAGGTCACGGCCGAAACCATGTCCGACGCCGCCACGCTGATGCGCGGCAAAGAGGCGGAAACCGTGGAGATCGAGATCATCCGCCGGGGTGAGAAGATGCTGTTTACCGTCGGACGCCGCCAGATCAACGTCAACTGGGTGGAATCTACCATGCTGGAGGACCAGGTCGGCCTGATCATCCTGTACGATTTCGCGGGCGACTGCGTGACCGGCTTCGAGAAGGCGCTCAAGGAGCTGCGCGCCCAGGGCGCGACGTCCCTGGTGGTCGACCTGCGCGACAACGGCGGCGGCTGGGTGGACGCGGCGGAAAAGATCGCGGACCTGTTCCTGGACAAGCAGCTGCTGTTCTATTCTGAAAACCGGTTCGGCGAACGGCAGGAAAACTACACGAAGGACGGGAAGGACGATATCCCCCTGGTCATCATGATCAACGGCAATTCCGCCTCCTCCTCCGAGATCCTGTCGGGCAGCCTGCGCGCGGCCAATCGCGCGACACTGGTGGGCACGCAGTCCTACGGCAAGGGCATCATGCAGTATGTGGTGCCCCTGGGCGGCCTGAAGGGGGAAGACGACGGAATGCAGGTCACCTTCGCGCAGTATTTCATGCCCGACGGGCAGGTGGTGCACAAGGTGGGCCTGACCCCGGACCTGATCGTGGAAATGCCCGAAGAGCTGGCCAACGAGTATTTTGAGCTGGGCGACATGACCGATCCGCAGCTCAAAGCAGCCTGGGAAGAGGCGGTCCGCATCCGCGACACCGGCATCCAGCTGCCGGAGGCGGCGGATACGGACGGTCCGGCGGATGAAGCCGCCCTGGAGATCGACTGGTCCTTCCGCTCGGATGACCTGCTTCCGCTGAATTCCGAAATGTAAATGTAACAGTTGACAAGCGCTGTGGTTTTGTGTTAAAATGCATTTTGTGTCAAAGCGCCTCCTTAGCCCCGAGGCGCGGCGATCTGTCACCGGGTATGCGACCATCATAACCGGCCTATATGTATACTGTGATCCGCTATTAAACAGGAGGAGACTCACTTGAAAACCTATATGGCAACGGCTCAGTCGGCGCGCGACGGGCGTAAGTGGTATATCGTGGATGCGGATGGCATGGTGTTGGGCAGGCTTGCCAGCCAGGTCGCCAACATTCTCCGCGGGAAGAATAAGCCGACATACACTCCCAACATTGACACGGGAGACTATGTCATCGTTATCAACTCTGACAAGATCCGCATGACCGGCAGGAAGCTGGATCAGAAGATCTACTACCATCACAGCGGCTATGTCGGCGGCCTGAAAGAAACCAAGTATAAGGATCTGCTGGCCAAGAAGTCTGATTTTGCGATCCGTCACGCGGTGGTCGGCATGCTGCCCAAGGGACCCCTGGGCCGTCAGATGGCCAAGAAGCTCTACGTCTACAAGGGTGAGGAATTCAAGCAGACGGCTCAGCAGCCCGAAAAGCTCGAACTCATCAAGTGATTGGGACATAAAGGAGATTAGTGTTTATGGCAAGTGCAGATTTCCAGGCCGTAGGACGCCGCAAGTCCGCTGTGGCGCGCGTTCGTCTGGTTCCCGGCGAAGGCAAGATCGTGATCAACAAGCGTGATATTGACCATTACTTTGGTCTTGAGACCCTTAAGATGACTGTGCGTCAGCCCCTGTCGCTGTGCAACGTCTCCGGCTTCGACGTGCTGGTGAACGTCAACGGCGGCGGCCTGACCGGCCAGAGCGGCGCGATCCGTCATGGCATCAGCCGCGCGCTGTGCAAGGCGAATCCTGAACTGCGTCCGCAGCTCAAGAAAGCCGGTTTCCTGACGCGCGATCCGCGCATGAAGGAGCGCAAGAAGTACGGCCTGAAGGCAGCGCGTCGTGCGCCGCAGTTCAGCAAGCGCTGATCCTGTCAACTATCGACGATTTTACGAGGTGCAATTATGGGTCCTACATATCATCCGAAAAAACGCCAGCGCAATAAGGTCCATGGCTTCCGGGCGCGTATGTCCACCAAAAATGGCCGTCGCGTGCTTCAGGCAAGGCGCCGTCGCGGCCGCAAGCAACTGACCGTCTGACGTCATCCAGTTTCTTAGCCCGCCCGCAGACTTTCGTTGGGCGGGCTTCAATGTATCAGTGTATCGCATCAGTGTAACGGCGCGGAGGTCAGCTTGCAGAGTCAGCATCGGCTCCGGAAAAACAGCCAGTTCCAGGCTGTGTATCATAAGGGCAAAAGCGTCGGCGCGCGGGATATCGCGCTGATGTACCTGCCGTCCTCTTCGCTGCGGGTCGGTTTTTCCGTCAGCAGGAAGGTCGGCATCGCGGTGCAGCGCAACCTGATCAAGCGCAGGCTGCGGGCGGCCTTCCGGGCGGAGATCCCGCTGATCCGGCAGGGTCTGTATATCATTGTGGCCCGGCCGTCGGCGGCCGGCGCGGATTATCAGTCCCTGCGCCGTTCGCTGCGTTACCTGCTGAAAAAACAGCAGCTGTATGTATCACCATGAAAAATATCTGTGTGCGGGCGATCCGCTTTTATCAGAATAAGCTGAGCCCCCTGAAGCCGGCCTGCTGCCGGTTTGTACCGACCTGCTCGGAATACGCGGCCACGGCAGTGGAACGCTATGGGGCCGTCAAGGGGTCCTGGATGGCGGCGAAGCGCATCGCCCGGTGCCAGCCCTTTGCCAGGGGCGGCTATGATCCGGTGCCGGAGAGCCTGAGCACAGACATGAAGAAGGGATGAACAGCAACCGATGACGCAATTACTACGATCCGTACTTGATTTCATTTTCAGCCTGGTCGGCAATTACGGCTGGGCCATCGCGGTATTCACCATCCTCATCCGTATGGTGCTGCTGCCGCTGGATATCAAGAACCGCCAGGGCATGATGAAGATGCAGAAGATGCAGCCCAAGATCAATGCCCTCCAGAAAAAATACGCCAATGACCAGCAGAAGCTGCAGCAGAAGCAGATGGAGCTTTTCCGCAACGAGCACTACAACCCGATGTCCGGGTGCCTGCCGATGCTGATCCAGCTGCCGATCCTGTGGATCATGTTTGCGGCCATGCGGTCGCTGGCCAATGAGCAGATGGCCCACCAGATCATCCAGTACGCGCTGGGGAATACGCCGACGCTGCCCGGATGGCTCTGGGTGAAGAACGTCTGGGCGTCCGACTCGCTGTTCGCGGCCATCATTCCGACCCTCGACAACCTGCGCCAGGTGCCCCAGGATGTGTGGACCAGCGTGCTGCTGGAGCTGCCCGAGGAAACCAGGACGCTGCTTGCCGCGGCGCTGCCCACGTACCTTGAAACCTATAAGGAAGGCCTGATCAGCGTGGCGTCCGCGCAGCAGGCGCAGGACCTGGCCCAGGCGCTGGTTGAAGCCGCCAAGAATACGGCCGCTTACCAGGCTGCCATGGAAATGTCGGTCCAGGGGCTCAACGTCCTCTTCCTGTTTACGGTCAATATCTACAAAGAATACAACGGCCTGCTGATCCTGCCGGCGCTGGCCGCGGGCACGCAGATCCTGATGACCCGGTTCAGCACCCAGCCCACGCCGCAGGGCGACAACAAGGACAATCCGCAGGCTGCGCAGAGCCAGACCATGAACACGTTCATGAAGTACCTGTTCCCGCTGATGTCCATCTGGTTCTGCCTCATCTCCAGCGCGTCCTTCGCCATCTACTGGGTCACCTCCAATATCGTGGCGGGTATCTCCAACTATGCGATCACCAAGTATTTTGAGCAGAAAGAAGCCAAGAACCAAGCCGGGCAAGGAGCACTGCAAGCATGAAAAAGATCGAACTGACAGCAAAAACGTCTGAAGACGCCATCAGCGAAGGCCTTGCGCAGCTGGGCGTCAGCATCAGCGACGTAAAAGTAGAGATCCTCGAAGAGGGCAGCAAGGGCCTGTTCGGCCTGTTTGGAAGCCGTCCGGCCCGGGTGCGCCTCACTGTACGGGAAGACGACGAGACCAGCGAGGTCCATCAGCTGTTTGCCGAAGCGATGGCGGACCAGCCGGCCAAACCGGCCGCCAGGCCCGTCCAGGCAGCCCCCGTTCAGGAAAAACCTGTTCAGGAAAAGCCTGTTCAGGAGAAGCCCGCTCAGGTGAAACCTGCTGCCCAGCCCAAGCCGGCCAGGGCGGCGGAAGCGCCCGCGGCGGCACCGGCGGCGGAACAGAAAAAGCCTGAAAAGAAGCCTGCGGACAAGGCGCCTGCGAAAGCGGCGGCGGACAAACCCGCCAAGCCGAAGGAGGTTGCTCAGGCGAAGCCCCAGCCCGCGCAGGAAAAGCCGGTCGTACCGGCGGAAAAGCTGGACCCGGCGACCATCGCCGGCAAGGCGCAGACCTTCCTGACGGCGTTGACCGGGCTCATGGGCGTGGAAACGCAGGTCCATATGACGACGGATGAGGAGGGCTTCCTCCACGCTGACCTGCAGGGCGATACCTCCGGCATCCTGATCGGACGCCGCGGCGAAACGCTGGACGCCATGCAGTACCTGACCAGCCTGCATATCAACAAGGGCCAGAGCGAGTATACGCGCATCACCCTGGATACGGAAAACTACCGTGCCCGCCGTGAGGATACCCTGATCCGGCTGGCCAACCGCTACGCGAACCGTGCGGTCAAGACCGGCCGCCGCGTTTCCGTGGAGCCGATGAACCCCTATGAGCGCCGGATCATGCACAGCGCGCTGCAGGAAAACGATCTGGTGGATACGCATTCCGAAGGGGAAGAGCCGAACCGGCACATCGTGATCACCCCCCGCAAGCAGCCTGCCCAGAACAAGGCAGAATAACATGCGGCGGAAAATCAACGCCAACTTCATCACGCTGATCATCCTGGCGGCAGTCGTTCTTTGTGTGGGCGCTGCCGCCTTTCTGATGAACCGGTCACAGCCGCCTGCGGAGGCGGGCAGGACGGTCCGCGTCTATGTCAACGGCGCGCTGTACGCGACCGGATCCCTCGGACAGCGCGACGACATCGTCGTCCGCGGCGAAAACGGGCAGGAGAATACGATCGCCTTTACGGCGGACGGCGTCTATATGAAGCATTCCACCTGCCAGAACCAGCTCTGCGTCCAGCAGGGCATCGTAACGGTCAGCAATTTTACGTCCCGTTTTTACCGCAATGAAATCATCTGCCTGCCGAACCGGGTCACGGTGGAACTGGTCCTCACGGACGAGGAGGCGTCGGAAATCCCGGACGTATGATACTGCTTTCCGTCTGCCCCATATCCATCTGCAAGCGTCTTTTTCGCCCCGGCTGCGCTGCACTGCGGTCGACGTAGCGCCGCTACGCCTCCCTTCGTTCCACTTCGCCGGGACGAAAAATCCATCTTGCATCTGTACATGGTTTAGACGTCAATCAGTAT
>CACXEB010000428.1 GCA_902766515.1 uncultured Eubacteriales bacterium | reverse complement strand
TCCTTCTTGCTGCCCAGGCGGTAGCTGTTGGTATTGCCGGTATACAGCCAGAGGCGGCCCCTGTCGTCAAAGTCCAGGGCGAGCGCCGCGTCCGTATTATCGCCGGTGTCCACGGCCCAGACCGTCTTCATGCTGGTGGTATCGACGCAGCGGACGATGCCGTAGCTGTCAGCCAGGTACACATACTGGTTGTACATGGCGACGCTGCTTTCGACGCCCACTCGTTCTTCCGGCTCGTTCCCGGACTTGCTCATCTGGTACACGATGGTGGGATCGACGGTCAGCTCGCCGCTCAGATTGAAGCTCGTCCTGAGGTCGACGGTATAGAGCAGGCCGTTCTCACCGGCCAGGATCAGGGCATCGTTGTTCCACAGCATCAGGCCGGTGCCGTCGAAGGCGCCGTTGGTCCAGTACTGCTTCTGCTTGTCGTCCTGCTGGCGGCCGTTGATGAACAGGAGCTCCGTCTGGTCCACCAGGTTGTAGAGATAGCAGCCAATCCAGCCGGCCTTGTTCTTCAGCTTCGAAATGCTCTGTCCAAAGGAGATCATCGGAAAGCCACGGGTACTGACAGACACGCTGCTGCGCAGCGGGTAACCGATGTTGATCGGCGGGCGGGTTTCCTCGCCATCCGTCAGGTCCAAAAAGTAGACCTTGCCATCCTGGGCGGAAAAGATGACCTCGCGCAGCGCAGTGGTTTCCTTTTTTGCCTCACTGATATTCATCATCCTGCGCACTTCGGCCGCCCACTTCACGATGACCGGCTGTCCGGGCCAGCCGACGCCGTAGAGCACGCCGGAATCGGCGGTGGAAAGGCTGCCGAGCTCTTTCCGCCAGAGGATAGTCATCCGACCATCGACAATTTCGGCTGTGCCGTGGGCGGCATTACGGCGGAAGTTGTCGCCGCGAAAGGTCAATACACCGTTATCGTAGTAGGCATACCAATCCGGGTTCTGAGCCATCAGCGGCTCGGTACGATTGTAGTGTTCCAGTATATTAACACCGCTCAATACGGTGTCTGTCATGTCCACATTTTCAACTATGGCATACGGATTCGTCATTTCAGCCGGCAGCGGTTCGCCTTCCGTTTTCCCACACTTCCGGCATGTTTTCGGCGCTTTCGTCGTCGCAGGCCGCCAATCGTGGCCAGCAGCGGATACAAGGATGCCGTCTGATATTTTTGCACCGCAGGCAGCACAATAGATATCGCCGGTATATCCACTTTCTTCACAGGACGCCTCCAGGGCATTCCGCACTTCCTGACCGCCGGCGTGATGGGACGGTTCCAGCGGCAGGACCCTGGTCTCGGTCGCTCCGCAGACAGTGCAGGTGTACCGCGCCATGCCTTCCGCCGTACAGGTCGCCGGATAGAGGACGCTGCCGTCATCCCAGCGGTGCGCGGTCGGGTCCACCGACAGAATCTCCGTTCGGGTCTCCCCGCACGCAGCGCAGGTATACCGGATCACGCCCTCGACCTGACAGGTCGCCGGATGGATCATCCTGCCTTTGTCCCATTGATGCCCTGCCGGGGCGCCCTCGGTCATGTCGCAGACCCGACAGGTTTTTGGCGCGGTACATGTCGCCGGCTGCCAGTCGTGCCGGCCTGTCGCAGGAAGCTCACGGCCCTTGATCACCCTTTTTCCACAGTCCAGACAGTAGGTATCACCAGTGTATCCCGCCGCACCGCAGGTCGCCGGCCGGTTGTCCCGAAGTTCCGTCGCGCCCGTGTGCATAGCCGGATCCACAGGGAGCACCCGCTCCTCCGTCCGGCCGCAGACCGTACAGACGCATTCCTGCAGGCCCTGCTCTATGCAAGTAGCTTCCCGGATGACGCGGAGGCTTTCCCACCGGTGCCCTGCTGCCGGAATCATCCGGCCTTGCGCAAGCACCTGGCCGCAGGCGGCGCAGCATGTGTCCCCCGTATACCCCGCCTCCTCGCAGGTGGCTTCCCGCTGGTTCCGGACTTCCGTTTCGCCCGTATGATTGGCCGGGTCCGGTTCGCCTTCCGTCTCCCCGCAGGTCCGGCAGGTTTTCGAGCTGACGCAGGTCGCCGGCAGCCAGTCGTGTACATGCCGCTCATATCCGCAGTACGGGCAGATGTCCCCCACGATCTCCCGCACCCGCTTCCCGCACTGCGGGCAGATCCAGTCGTTGGCCGCCCACGCCTGGACCGTCAGGAGCGCCATCGCCAGCAGCAATACGGCGGAAATGGAAATGATACGGTTGCGTTTCATAGACAGTCCTCCTGATGAGCACCCGGATACATGGCGGAATAATTCTGCAACGAAAATCAAATGGGGAAAAGGATCAACAAAGAGAGGACAGATCAGAAGATGCCGGATTCAAGATCGATCCATAATGCGGGGCGGACACAAAAATCCGTAGCATCTACATCACTGCCATACACTGTGCTATCCACGGAAACATAGCAAGCCGCAGTCATATTGTCTCCACCAGTCCGGAGCCACCATATTCCCACATCACGTCCTTCATTATTCTTCCAATAATAGCCAATGGTCGTGCCCTGGGCTATTGCGTATTCCGTCGGTGAAATATGTGATAAGTCAATAAGCTGATTCTCCCTTTCAAGGCAACGGATCCGTTCATAATTGCTCAACAGAAAAATCCTATCCTGGGTATTCTTGCCGTCCCGGGTTGTTTTCCCTCCGACATATCCTTGGCTCAGGCTGTTATCCACATCCGTGACCAGGATGGCGTCCTGTTCTGCTTTCGTGAATGCTTTTTTCAGAAAGTCTTCATTCAGCCATTTCCGCAGGGAACAGGTTTCCCAGCTGACGCCTGTTTTCGATTTGTGATAAGGCTTCGACTCCAGCCCGTACCTGCTGACCAGCAGCGCCCGGCCGACTGCCTCATCCACTTCCAGTACCTGCCACTCAATTGGGGTTTTATCCCGTCCCGACTCCATCTGAGGATATGTGCCAAATGTGATGATATCCCCTGCCAGCATGTTGTACCGGTTCATGGATGACGAGGATTCATTCAAGGTCTTAGCCGTTGCCGCGTCATGATCCAGCGCCTCCAGGCAGACCCACAAAACCGGGCGCACACAGTTTGATGCGTCAGTGATGTCTGAATATGCGGCAGAGCCTTCGCTGCCAATTCTGACCGCTTGAAGATGATTCCCATTTGTTGAACGAAGCCACCAGGATCCGGCGTTCCAACCTTGTTCTGTCACAAAGCTATCGGAGGTTTTTGCTCCCTGTGACCGGGCATATCCCGTCGCAAAGGCCCGGGATGCTGTATTGCTGTTAAACATCAGCTTCACCCAGTATACACCGTAATACCGTACAGCTTCTGCATAGCTCAGCAAGAACACGCTGTCCCGGGTAGGATTCCCGCCGTCCGTATTCATGTTTCCCTGCGTTTTGCCATTATCCACATTCGTCACGAGAATGGCCTGCCGCTCTGCTTTCGTGAAAGCCGTTTCCAGAAAATCCTCGTTCAGCCACTTCCTCAGGGAACAGGTCTCCCAGGTGACATTTGTCTGTTCTTTGTGATACGGTCTTGCTTCCAGGCCAAACTTGCTGATCAGCAGCGCTTTTTGATTTACCTCGTCCAGTTCCAGCACCTGCCATTGAATCTCTTCCAGCCCATTTTCCTTGTGGTTGTCCTGATTATAACATCCAAATGCAATGACATCTCCAACCCTCAAGGGCGGCCTCGGCTCTCTTTCCGTCTTCCCGCACACCCGGCAGGTCCTGGGCGCTGTCTTTGTCGCCGCCTGCCAGCGATGCCTGCCGGTGACAGGTCTCAGCCTGCCGGTGCTCAGCAGCCGTCCGCACACCTTGCAATATACATCGCCGGTATAACCTTCCTCTGCACACAGGGCTTTTTTCTCACCGCGGATCTCCGTTTCGCCGGGATGGTTTTCCGGATTCTCCGGGATGATATCATCCTTTTCCCTGCCGCAGCCGGTACAGGTGTAATGGGCCAGCCCGATCGCAACGCAGGTCGCGGGATGGATGACCTTGCCGGCATCCCAGGTATGGCGCTCCGGGTTCACCGGATCCAGCCTGTCTTCCGTCCCCCCGCAGACTGTGCATGTCAGGCGAGTGACACCCTGGTTCGTACAGGTGGCTTCATAAATGGTTCTCCCTTCATCCCATTGATGGCTTGTCAGGTCCGGCCCGCCCTCCGTCTCCCCGCAGGTCTTGCAGGTCTTCGGCCGCACGCAGGTCGCCGGCGCCCAGTCATGCACATGCCGCTCATACCCGCAGTACGGGCAGATATCCCCCACGATCTCCCGCACCCGCTTTCCGCATTGCGGGCAGACCCAGTCATCGGCCGCCAGCGCTGCCTGGTTCAGGAGAAGTAAAAGCAGCAGTGCAATAAGAATGGGGATCAGACGGTTTCGGTTCATGGAAGGTTCTCCTATAGGTTCATGTTCACTGGTATCGCAAAGTTGAGGTTAGTGGCATACTACCCTGTCCTCTGCGGCACGGAATCCTGGAGTCCGCCGGTTCACCCGGCGGATGAGGCCGAAGGCCGAACCGGAGGGGCCGTATCCTGCCGCGCCCAGTGGGTTCGTAGCGCCAGGAAAACTGTCCGGTGGACAGTTTTCAGCGGAGAACGGGCGGTAGCCCAGGACGATGAAGGCAGGAGAAGGCCCAGGAGCATCTCGTGCGCGGTGCGTGCGCGACTCACCACAGCGCATCGCACGCGGCAGCGTCCGCATGGGTACCGCAAAGGAGAGATAAGAGGCGTACCCGCCCGTCCTCGCAG
>CACXEB010000427.1 GCA_902766515.1 uncultured Eubacteriales bacterium | reverse complement strand
TCATGCGCCTTCCGGTGGATCCGGCAGGTCCGTTTGACGGCTTCAGTATATCCGGGCGTTCCGGGAATCTGTAATTGCGTTTTTCACAGACCGCATTTTCAGCTTGCAACGGCCATGAAAGAATGATAAACTCTTGTTTAAGCTGCAAGTGTTTACCTGGAGGAATCTTTATGGATGATGGAATCCGTGATGTGCTGAAACAGGTTTGGCCCGATTGGGAAATCGCCAGCGTGATCGGCGAGGGCGCGTTTGGCACGGTGTATCGCGCGGTCCGGCATGATCTGGCCGGTACCGCCGAATCTGCGATCAAGGTCGTCACGATCCCCGGGAATGAAGACGAGGCCGACAGCCTGCGCGCGGAAGGATACACGCAGGAGCAGACCCTTTCCTATTATGAGCAGCTGGTCCGGGATTATGTCGCCGAAATCCGGCTGATGACCTCGGTCAAGGGCTACACGAATATCGTCGCGATCGACGATTACAAGGTCATTCAGGACGAGGACCGGCAGGTATGGTACATCTTCATCCGGATGGAACTGCTGGACAAGGTCGACTTCCGGAGCATGGACGAGGCGGAAATCATCCGGCTGGGGATCGACCTGTGCACCGCCCTGGAGGTCTGCAGGGAGAAAAAAATCGTCCACCGGGACATCAAACCGGACAATATCCTGATCAACAGCGACGGGCACTACAAGCTGGGGGACTTCGGCGTCGCTAGGAACCTGGAGAAGGCTACCTTCCGGCTGTCGGTCAAGGGAACGCCCAACTACATGGCGCCCGAAGTGTACAAGGCGGAGATCGTTCATTCGGATATCGACGCGGCCGCGAAGGCGGATACCTATTCCCTCGGCCTGGTGCTGTACTGGATCGGCAACGGGACCCGGCTGCCATTCCTGCCGGACAGGCAGATCGCGTCCCCGGCCGAACGCGAGTCGGCGTTTTCCCGCCGGATCAAGGGCGAGCCGCTGCCGCGGCCCGGCCGCGTGTCACCCGGGCTTCAGCAGATCATCCTGAAGGCCTGTGCCTTTGACCCGAAGGACCGCTATGAAAACGCGGCCGCCATGCGCGAGGACCTGCTTTCGCTGCGCGGCCGGAAGCGGCCCGGTGGGAAAGAAGGAGGTTTGATCGCCTGCGCGGTATTCCTGCTGCTGGCCCTGGGGCTGGGATGCTACTGGTTCAGCCGACAGGATGCTCCGGACGGCGCCGCCACCCCTCCGCCCCGGGAAGCGACGCAGACCCCGGCCCGGGGAGCGGAGGATCAGTGCGGCGACAGTGTCCGCTGGGCGCTCGGCCCGGACGGGGTGCTGACCGTCACCGGGACCGGCGACATGTGGAATTATGAATATGAGGACTGGGGCTCCGTACCCTGGTTCTCCGTGCGGGAGCGGATCCTGCGCGTGGTCATCGGGCAGGGTGTGACAAGCGTCGGCGATGAGGCTTTCAGGCAATGCCCGAACCTGGTCAACGTCACGATCGCGGACACTGTGACGTATCTGGGCGTCTGCAGTTTCTTCGCCAATGAGGGTCTGACGGAGTTCGTCATGCCGGACAGCGTGACGGTCCTGGGCGAGTTTTGCCTCCAGGGCTGTCCGAACCTGGCTTCCATCCGGCTATCCGCGAACCTTGAAACCCTCAAGGGCTGCGCGATTTCCATGTGCCCCAGCCTGACGGACATCCGCCTGCCTGAAAGCATCACCGCCATTGCAGAAGGGAACTTCGATTTGGGATGCCCGCTGCTGGTCGCCGTTGTGGCGAGCGGCTCCTGCGCGGAGACCTATTGCCGGGAATACGGCGTCCCCTACGTGCATGACGGCGACCGGACCAGGTGGTCCGTGGATGAGGACGGCACGCTGAGGATTTCCGGCAGCGGCGATATGATGGATTACGACTACGCGGATCCGAACTCCGTTCCGTGGAGCGGGCGGCGGAATACCACGACGCGCATCGTCATTGAGGATGGCATCACCAGCATCGGTGATGCGGCGTTCTACGGATTTGAACGACTGACGGAGGTGACGATTCCGGACAGCGTCACATCCATCGGGGAAGGCGCGTTCTTCTATTGCCTGCGCCTTGGGAGCGTCGAGCTGCCGGACGGCGTCCGGACGATCAAACGATACGCGTTCCAGCGGTGTGACGATTTGCGGACCGTCCGGCTGCCGGAAAGCCTCCTGGTGATCCAGGATGGCGCCTTTTCCTATTGCGAGAACCTCGAGAGCCTGGAGATTCCCGATGGCACCGTCTCCATCGGCATCGGCGCCTTCAGGGATTGCCCGAACCTGACCGTCATCGTGACCGGGGGCTCCTATGCGGAGGAATACTGCGTGCAGAATCGCCTGCGGTACAGGATCCGGGATGCGGGTCAACCGGCTTCACAGCCGGCAAGCAGCAACGGCGGCGATGCGGCGCTTGAGTACCGGTACCGGGAAGTACAGTACGGCAGCTGGTCTCCCTGGGGCGAATGGCAGAAAGAGCGGAAAACGATCGACGATCCCACGGTCATGCAGGAAGAGATCGCTTATGTGTACGGCTGGTACTATTTCGGGTGTCCGAGCTGCGGATACCATAACCCCACCTGGGGGACCGGGTTGGACGGCTGCAGGCGGTGCGGCGCGGACGTGCCCGAATCGGAGGGCTGGCACTCGTTCGTCACGACGAAGTCCTGGGCCAAGGAAGGGGATTATTACACGGAAACGGAGTACCATTACGGCCTGCTGTGGGCGTGGGTCGCCCCCGACGGCAAGGCCCAGAACGGAACGGGATACAGATACCGTACCCGGACAAAAACCGTCGGCGACTGGAGCGACTGGAGCGCTGAGGAAATCACGCCGGCCGGTACCCGCGAGGTGGAAACCCGGCCCGCATCCCCGGATCACTGACAGGGGCGGGCTTGGCACAGCGATCAAAGGAGGGACGAAAATGAAGCCATCTCAGGCAACCGATCAGCCGGCGCGGGATCTGGATTTTACGCAGCGGGCTTTTGATACCTTCTATGACATCGTCGATGATCCGTATTTCCGCGACCAGGACCTGGACGCGATCTATCGCGCGCTCAGGGACAAGATCCAGGCCGTGCCGTTCGGCGACTTCCTCAGGCGGTACATCTGCCGGAAGGCGGAGCTGGGCGGGGATGACCGGGAGATCCCGCTGTCGGATTACCGGGATATCCTCTGCGCCGAGTTCGCGGAACGGCAGGTGCCGGCGTCCTTCACCCCGACCACGGCGCGCCTCAGAAACCTGGCCAGAAACTGGCTGGAACAGAAGACCGTCAGCCGGAATGTCGTGCTGCTGCTGGGGTTCGGGCTGGGAATGACGGCGGACGACGTGGATGATTTTCTCATCAAGGCGCTGAAGGAGCAGCGCCTGAACGCGAAAGACCCCTTTGAAGTGATCTGCTGGTACTGTTATACGAACGGCTGCAGCTATCTTCGGTTTGAGCAGCTGTGGAAAGCGTACGCGGGGTCGGACGCGCCGGCGGTCCCGTCTGGCCTGCCGCTGGACAGCACGACCGTGTTCAAGCAGCGCATGCGCGCGATCGCGGACGAAGGCCAGCTGATGGATTACCTGCGGAAGCTGCCGATCTCGCCGGGCACGCTTCGCCAGAGCGTGAGCGCCCGGCAGCAGTTCGACCGGATCTACGCGGAAACCTGCGACTGGGTCGCGGAGGTCCTGACCGGCATCGAAAAGAGCGATTCCGCGGTCAGGCGGGATCGGCTGATGGACCTCCTGAGCCGGAATGACCGGTATGCCGACTTTGAGAAGCAGGCGATGCTCCGGAAAGCGGGCGGCGCGTATCATGAATACCGCCCGTCGGAGATCAGGGCCGCCGATGTGGAGCGGGTGGTCTTCGCCTCCGTGCCCAAGGACAAAAACGGCAACCTCCTGCCGGCCAGGCTTTCAACGCTCTGCGATCAGTTTCCCGGCACGCGGCTGAGCCGGCAGCACATCACCGAGATCCTGTCGGGGAAGGCCCAGATCACCAGGTATGACCTGATCACGCTGAGCTTCCTGGCGTTC
>CACXEB010000426.1 GCA_902766515.1 uncultured Eubacteriales bacterium | reverse complement strand
TCCAGCAGGTCGTTGCCGGGATCGCCGGAGCCGCCGAATTCAGTGATCACATAGTGATCCTTGGCAATCGTCAGCAGCAGGGTGTCCTTGATCTTGATCCAGCTGGTACTGCCGGCTTTCTTGATTTCCGCGTTGTTGGAAAGCATGCTGGCAACCTTCTGCTTGTTGGCGTCAGACAGGACGCTGAAATTGCCCACCATCTGGGTCAGCGCATCCTGATCGTCCATGTAAATGTAGGCTTCCATCTTTGTCTCGGTGTCATACAGATAGTAATTAACCGCGTTTTCCACCAGCCAGCCCTGCAGGCCGTTCGGATCACTGATGCGGAGATACGATTCGAAGGACGCCATCTTATCCTGCGTGAAGCAGAGGATCGCGGAATAATTGGTCATATCCAGGGTGAACTTCATCGTGCCATTGTCCACGATGTACTTGTTGCCGTTACGAACGACAGAATCCGCGGTGCCGACCGCAAAGGCTTCAGCAGTCAGCACTTCTACCGGCGCGTCGAAAGACGCATCCAGATTGATCGTCACGTCTTCCGGATTGATGGTCAGCTCTTCTTCCGCCAGAGCGGCGGCGCACAGCACCATCATCATCGCCACAGCGAGAACCAGGATTTTCTTCATAATGTTTTCCTCCGTTTTTTTGTTTGCCTGAGACGTCAGGCTGATCACGCAGATAATAGCATATTTTGCCCCGGGTGTCAATTATTTTGTGCTCTCTTTTTCAAGCACTTTCAGGGCTTCCGCAAAATATTGTTCGACTTCTGAAGAGGTCAGCTTCATGGCAGTTTTGAGAAGCGCCGGGATTTTGAGCGGACGGAGGCGGGCATAGTGCCGCGCGGCATTCACGTTCGCCGTCCACTTGTCCATCGTCAGGTTTTTCCAGCGGCTGATGTGCCTGGGGAGGATGGGCCGCAGCGCGTCCTCCCAGTACTCAAATTTTGCCATGACCTCCGGCCAGGTGAAATGCTGGACCAGCAGCTCCGCGACCCTTTTCAGGAACCTGTCCTTCATCTCCGGTACGGCCAGGAGCGCGTTCAGCGGCTCGTGCCGGAAGCCCTGGATCTTTCCCTTCACGGGCTTGATGTAATACTCCAGGGGCGTTTTGTCCAGGGATTTGAAGGAGGCCTCCACATCGAACAGCAGGTATTTCCATTTCCCGCCGGGGACCCGGTACAGCCGGACATTGGTAAAGTCTGTGTTGCCCAGGATGATCTCATACGCGGCATGGATAAAGAGGCTGTCAACATCCAGGCGGTCCAGCACATGCTGCAGCGCTTCGGGATCGTTGAGATCGTGCGTCTTGCAGAAATCCGCCAGCGCGACCCAGTCCTCCCCGCTCCCGTTGGAGGTGAAGCGCGGCGTCCCGGTCCGGGAGATGACGTCGATCCGGTCGATATCCTCCTCGTCCGTCACGCCCTCGAACTGCGCGACCATATACTTGTTGATCTTTTCCCGCAGGTTGTAATGGCCCCAGTACTGTCCGTTGATATACACCTGGATGCACAGCGCATCCTGGTATAAAAGCCCTTCCCCCTCCGCCAGGGAGGAGTAGACGACGTCCCGGAGGCGGCAGAAAAACGCGTCCGAATTCGTGGACCTGAGCAGCAGCGATTTGTAGCTCTCATATTCCCGGTGCGGGAACGGGTTGAAGGCGAAGCGGTCCTCACCATAGGCGCCCCGGGCATACAAGGCGATGGATTTCTGCGTGTTCTGACGCGCGGAATGTCCCGCAGCGGTAAACGTGCCCATCTGGTTGATCAGCGGCGTGCCGTCTTCCGCAAAGTATTCGATATTGACCGGGTACTCCCATTCCCTTTCATAGTTGGGGATATTGCCGGTGCCCTTGACCAGCGCGCCGGTCTTTTTGTCGAAGAGATATCTGTCGTCCGTTGTCAGGCACACGACGGGCGTCAGCTGCTCGTCATGGATCAGGTAAGTCGCGCTGACGGTTTCCGAGGGAACGGCGCCGTCCCGGAAGGCCCGCGCGCGCAGCGGTGTCGTTTTGGACAGCCTGAGCCCCTCCGCCGGGAACAGCGGGGATTTGACGGTTGGCGTATCACCGTTCACCGTATAGCGGATCCCGCTGCCTTCCGCCGCTTCCGCCATCACGGTGACCGCTCCGTCATAAAACCCACCCGCGGTCAGCAGCACCGGGGCAGCCGCCCGCTCCTGGCAGGCGTTCGGGGCGTTCTTCTTTCCCGGTGTCGCTTCCGGAAGATAACCCATCTGCCTGTCGGCGGCGCCGCGTCCGTAGGATACGCACCCGAACTGGACCGGCAGGTCGATTTGGTCCACAGGACTTCCCTCCCGGTCGCTCAGGATGATGGTCTCGCCCTTCGACGAAATCCTGAAGTCCGCGTAGAAGGTCTTGTTCTTTCCCGGATCCAGCGTCGGATCGCCGGTGCAGTAGACCAGGATATAGCCGTTCGCAGCGATCTTCGCGCTGGCCGGGAAGGTCCATTTCGTCAGGTTGGTCCTCTTGTCGGTCAGGTGCCAGCCGCCCAGCTCCACAGCCTTGTTTCCGTC
>CACXEB010000425.1 GCA_902766515.1 uncultured Eubacteriales bacterium | reverse complement strand
GGCTGTGAGGATAGACCCAGAGGTTATCAAATCGTTTCTCTTTCACATCTTTCCTTTTCCTCCTTTGCGGCACCCGTGAATAGTAACAAATATTTTATCATGGGATACCCGCCTGCGGGAAATGACTTGACGCTTTCTGTTGTTTTCGCTATGATTTGAGCGGGAAAGCGTCTGATGATATGAACGGAAACCCGGAGGCTGCATTCAGGGAGGAACGGAAATGGACTATATTTTTATCATCGGCCCGAGCGCGGTCGGAAAAACCACCCTGGCAAAGGGGCTGTATGAGCGTTATCATGGCGTGTTCCTGGAGCAGAACATGGTGCCGGCGTTTTACATACCGGACCATGTGGAGGACGTAGGCGTCTTTGAAGAGCAGGTGTGCTGGGAGAATGTGCTGCTGCAGCTGCGCTTATTCCATGAGAAAGGCCTGCGGAATATCATCGTGACGGATTTTGACGATGTCAGGACAAGGGAACTGCCCCGGCTGTTCAAAGGCTTTGATTATGTGATCCTGAGGCTCATATCCGGCGATCCGGAACAAATCAGGCGGCAGATGACGGTCAGGCATGAGCATGAGGGCGGATTGTATGCGCCGGAGTACGTGGAGAGGGCGAATTCTGTCATCATGCAGCGGAAACTGCTGCCGAACGAAGTCATGATCGACGTGCGCGGAAAAACGAAAGCGGACGTCCTGGCGGAAGCGATCGGTGTGATAGAGGGCTTTCATCCGGAAAAGACATATGACGATGAACCGGACCCGGAATCCGGCTACCTGTCCTGGGTCCGGAGCCGGCGGCTGGTCTGAATGTCATTTAATGACGATTCTGCGATCATGTGAGGCAGCGATGGGAATTCTGATATGCGGACTCAACGGCGCCGGAAAGAGCACCCTGGGCAGCATGCTGGCGGACCGGCTGGGATATGAGTTCATCGACAATGAAGACCTCTGGTTTCCAAAGACGGACCCGTCCTACATGTTTTCCGGGCCGAGAAGCAAAGAGGAAGTGATCCGGCTCCTGGAAGAAAGGATCAGCGCGAATCACAGGTTCATCTTTGCGGCTGTGAAGGGCGATTACGGCGATCGGCTGATCGCGTCGCTGGATCATATTGTATTGATGGAGGTTTCGAAGCAGATCCGCGGACAGCGCGTCCGGGACCGCTCTTATCAGAAATTCGGAGACCGGATGCTTCCCGGCGGCGACCTGTATGAACAGGAAAGCAGGTGGTTTGCCCTGACGGACAGCAGGCCGGAGGATGATGTCACGGGCTGGCTTGAAGGGATCGATTGTCCCGTGATCCGGATCGACGGGACGCTGCCGCCGGAAGAGAACGTGGAAAGGCTGGTGGCGGTACTGACAGGGGAAAGGTGAAACCGCCGGCAATGCAGGATGCATATACGCAGAAACGGAACATGGCGGCAGGATTATCGGGAAATAAAACGAATATCCACTTCCGGAAGGGTCCTGTCCAGACATTCCTGTCCAAAGTGAAGGAGCGCGGAAAACATGGAAGAAAAGAAGCTGTTCATCAAAGAAGTACTGCCCGGCATTTTCCTGATGGATGAAGCCCATGAAGCCACAGGATACCTGGTGGTCGGGCATGACAGGGCATGTGTGATCGATACCATGAACGGGTATAATGATCTTTACCGGGCGGTCAGGGGGCTTACGGACAAGCCGCTGACGGTGGTGAATACGCACGGACATCCGGACCACATCTTCGGCAACATGTTTTTTCAGGAAGCGTACCTTCACCCGGCCGACCGGGAACTGGCCCGGATGTTCATTGAAGATCCGGAATATCAGAAAATGCTGGAGGAACGGAAAACGACGTTTCCGCCTTTTCGGGACATTCTCCCCGGCGATACCATCGATCTGGGCGGCAGGACGCTGGAGGTATTCGGGCTTCCGGGCCATACACCCGGCGGGATCCTGCTGCTGCTCCGGGAAGACAGGGTTTTGTTTACCGGCGACAGCATCAACCATCATCTGTGGATGCAGCTGGACGGCTGCCTGACGATGAAATCATTCCTGAGCGAGCTGGACAAGGTGATGTTCCTGCAGGAGCGGGCGGATGTGATCCTGCATGGACATGCCCGTGATACGGATGATATTTCACTGATGCGCTGCATGAGGGAGGGCGTCAAAGAGATCTGCATGGGGATGACGGAGCAGGACGCGCCCTATCAATGGTTTGGCGGGACCGACCTGCAGCATCCTTTTCAATGCGATCCGGACAAACATTACCAGCAGGATGATCATGTGATTTGCTACCGCGCATGCAATGTCGGAGCGTGAGCAGCACCGGTCTCTCATTAAAAGCCATGCACGAAAGAAAGTGCATGGCTTTTCTGACGCCGTCCCGTTTTATTTGTGCTGTCAGTTTCGCCGGACATCCCGTCCGGTCACGCCTGCGGCCCCGCGTAGTTGGCCAGGAATTTCTTCGTCCGTTCCTCCTGGGGATGCTCAAAGATCTGGGCGGGGGTGCCCTGCTCGCAGATGAGGCCATCGTCCATGAAGAGGACGCGGGTGGAGACGTCGCGGGCGAAGGCCATCTCGTGGGTGACGATGATCATGGTCATGTGCTGGTCGGCCAGGCCGCGAATGACGCGGAGGACTTCGCCGGTGAGCTCGGGATCGAGGGCGGAGGTCGGCTCGTCAAAGCAGAGGATGTCGGGCCGGAGGGCGAGGGCGCGGGCGATGGCGACGCGCTGGCACTGTCCGCCGGAGAGCTGGTGCGGGTAGTTGTTCATGCGGTCGGAAAGGCCCATCTGGCGCAGGAGCTCGCGGGCGGTTTCGTTGATCCGCTCGGTGACGGCGCGCTTGTCGGCGCGGTATTCCGGGGTGTTTTTCGCCAGCAGGAGGTTGGCCAGGGCGACGTTCTGGAGCGCGGTATACTGGGGAAAGAGGTTGAAATTCTGGAACACGAGGCCGAAATGGAGGCGCTTGCGGCGCAGGGCAGCGGGGCTTTCGCGCCCGGCCCGGTCCCCGTCAAACAGGGCTTCGCCGTGGAGGAGGATGCGGCCGCTGTCCGGGGTCTCCAGGAAATTGAGGCAGCGCAGCAGGGTGGTTTTGCCGCTGCCGGAGGAGCCGATAAAGGAGAGGACCTCGCCTTCGTCCATCGAAAAGTCGATGCCCTTGAGGATCGGCGTCTGGCCGAAGGTTTTTTTCAGGCCGGAAACTTCAAGCATCATCGCACGCACCTCACCGGAAATAGTTCAGGCGCTTCTCGAGCCGCCCGAGGAGCAGGGTCAGCAGGCCGCTGAAGACCAGGTAGTACACGGCGGTGCAGAGGAGGGGCAGGATGTTGGCGCGGATGCCGTTGCTGCCCTTCAGGAACTTCTGGCCCGCCCAGATGACCTCCTGCAGCGCGATGATGCGGGAGAGGGAGGTATCCTTGACCAGGGTGATGATCTCGTTGGACATGGGCGGCACGATGGCCTTGACCATCTGGAGCAGCTTGACCTTGAAGAAGATCTGGGACCGGGTCATGCCCAGGACGAGGCCGGCCTCCTCCTGTCCGCGGGGGATGGAGGCGATGCCGCCGCGGTAGATCTCCGAAAAGTAAAAGGCGTAGTTGATGACAAATGCGGCGGTGGCCGCCCAGAAGCGGCCCAGCTCGCCCGAGGGCCAGGGATGCCAGTCAAAGACCAGGCCGGGGCCGTAATAGATGATGAGCAGCTGGATCATGAGCGGGGAGCCGCGGATGATCCAGGTCAGGGCCTGGACGAGCAGGCTGACGGGCCTGAAGGAGGAACGCCGCCCCAGCATGATGAGCAGGCCGAGCGGGATTGCGCCGATCAGGGTCGAAAAAAAGAGCTTCAGCGTCTGGATGAAGCCGATATTCAGCGCGTTGATGACGATCTGCCATTGTTCACCGGTCATGTCAGAGCCTCGTAATCATAAAATGAAAGCAGGAGAACAGCGCAAATCGGCTGTTCTCCTGCACAGGACCTTCAGTTACTCCTGCGGGATGATGGCCGCGCTGACGCCGTAGGTTTCCGCCAGGGCCATGAGGGTGCCGTCCTGCCACGCGGAGACGAAGAAGGCGTTGAGCAGGTCCGCCAGGTCGGAATTCAGGCGGAAGGCCACGCCGTATTCCTCGCTGTTGAGGGCGGCGGTATAGGTGAGGGATTCATAGCTGGTGCCTTCGCCGATCATGGCCGCGGCCATGAGGGCGTCGATGATCGCCGCTTCGGACGCGCCGGCGGCGACTTCCATGACGGCGTCAGCCTGGGTGCTGACGGGGGTGTAGATGAAGCCGTAGGCGTCCGCCTGGTCCTGGCCGGCGCTGCCCGCTTCCACCGCGAACTGGAGGCCCTTGGCGGCCTCGGCGGTCTGGTACTGGTCCGCGACGCTCTGGGGCACCACGATGACCTGCGCGTTGTTGGCGTAGGGCTTGCTGCAGCTGGTCGCCTCGGTAATTTCCGGCTTCAGGGTCATGCCGTTCCAGATGCAGTCGATGGACTTGTTGTCCAGCTCAAGAAGCTTGTTGTCCCAGTCGATTTCAACGAATTCGACCTTTACGCCGATGCTCTCGGCAAACGCCTTGGCCAGGTCCGCGTCAAAGCCGATCCACTCGCCGTCCTGCAGGTAATCCATGGGCGCGAAATCGGTGATACCGACCACCAGGGCGCCCTTGCCCTGTACATAAGCCAGGTCGCTGTCCGCATCCCCGGCGAACGCCGCCGCCGTACCCAGGACCATCATGACCGCCAGCAGAACAGAAAGCCATTTCTTCAACATATCGTTCATCCTCCATGCAAAATTACGCTGACCGTGACAGTCAGAAACGCTTCATCACTTTATCACTTTAGTAAGAAGAAGTCAAGAAAAATTTACTCACGGTTCACGGGGTGAACCGTGATCGAAAGGGGGACTTGCGTCCCCCCTTCGGGACCCCCCTCTCAGATTTGCCTGAACGGCAAATCTGCAAGGTACAAACGGCTGACGCCGTTTGGTCCTCGCACCGTACATGCCGCTGCTGCGGATT
>CACXEB010000424.1 GCA_902766515.1 uncultured Eubacteriales bacterium | reverse complement strand
TCCGATTCGTTCCGGGACCGGAAGGAGGGCGCGCGCTTCCGGTGCGAAGCGTGCGGCGGCGCGCTGGTGTACGATATCCAGAAAAAGCAGCGCGTCATGCGCTGCACGTCCTGCGACAGGCTCAGGAGCATCCGGACGATCCCGGATCCCACCGTCCCGGCGGACGCGGCGCAGGGGGATGCGCCGGCCGACATCGAGACGCTGGAATACCGCTGCCCGGCCTGCGGCGCGGCGCTGCACACGACCCAGACGAATACCACCAGCTACTGCAACTACTGCGGGTCGGACGTGGTGCTCACGGAGCGGGTGTCGCATATGATGCGCCCGTCCAGGATCGTGCCCTTCACGATCACGCGGGAGGAGTGCGAGCAGATCTACCGCAAACGGCTCAGCGAGTCCCGCTTCGTACCGCCGGAGATGGCCAGCCAGGAGACGGTCAGCCACTTCCGGCCGGTTTACGTGCCCTTCTGGCACTACTTCGGGAGCGGAGAGGGGACGAGCCATGGCATCGACTCCAAACACCGCACCGAAAGCGGATACAATTATACGGATATCTACGAGGTGGACGTCGAGAACAAGGTCAGCATCTCCGGCGCCTACTACGACGCCAGCAGCAAGTTTGACGACGAGACCGCCCAGGCGCTCTGCTTCAGCGATGCGGGCATGGTGCCCTTTCATCCGGCATACCTCGCGGGGGTTTACGCCGAAGCGCCGGACGTCGACCGGGAGGCGTGCTACAACTGGCTGGCGCGCAACGCCCGGGTCAGCTTCAGCAACCATCTCCGCAGGACGGGCGCCTGCAGCGCCGCTGCCTTCCCGCCCAATTTCAGGGAGGAAGCCGAGCTGGTGCTGATGCCGGTCTGGCTGCTGGCCTCCCGGCAGGGCGATTCGCTGGTCTATACCGCCGTCAACGGGACCAGCGGCGATATCCGCTGCGACCTGCCGGTCAGCGCCAGGCGCTCGGAGATCATCGTCGGCGTCATCACCGCGGTCCTGGCGGCGCTGTTTCTGCTGCTGAATCATTTTATCCTGCTCCGGCCCCGGATCACGGCGGCGATCAGCTGCATCCTGGCGATGGTCTGCTGGAATGTCATCGGTCCCTTCCTGAACCGCCTGTCCCGGAAGCGGCAGACCGATGACGACCTGACCCGGATCATGAAGCGCAGGGCCGATCCGGACGCGAAAAACGAGGTGGACCCGGACAAGATGACACCGTCCACGGCGGAACAGAAACCGGTCATTTCCATGCATGTGCTGGGCGCCCTCGCGGGGACGGCCGCCATCCTTGCCTTCATCGGGCTGATGACGGCGCGCAACAGGCTCGCTTTCCTGGACGGCCTGATCTCCGACCATTCCTGGGTGCCGGCGGCGCTGACGCTGACGGCGGGCGTCCTGGAGGGATTCATCTTCAAGCGGCTGGCCGATCTGCCGAAATCCCAGAAGATCGCGCTGATCCTGCACATGGTGCTGTGCGGGCTGCTGCTGTTCTCAGGCGGCATCTACACCTCCGCCTGGTTCTACGCCCTGATCCTGGCAAACTACGCGCTCACGGTGGCGGTCCTGGTCCGGGGGATGCGGATGCACAACCAGTACGTCACCCGGCCGGTGCCGTTTTTCGGGAAGGAGGAGGATCCCGCATGAAGCGATTTCTTCTCCTGACACGGGTCCTGGGCCTGCTTGCGTGCCTTGTGCTGATCGCCGCCGGCGCCCGGGGGGATGGAATGGTGCCCCCGGCGGACGACGGGGCTGATCTTCCCGCGATCACCTGTTCGCCCGTGCCTGAACCAACGCCCAGCCCCAAGTATACTGTCTACCGGTTTCCCTTCTCCACCCCCACAAAAAGGCCTGCCGGACCCACCCGGACGCCCATACCCACGCCCGAACCCACGCCGACGCCCGTCCCGCCGCCCGTACAGCGCTTTGACGGCGGGAACAAGGACGGCTACGTGATCATCCTGGACGACGCGGCCGACCTGCTGACACCCGAAGAGGAGCAGCGCGTGCAGGAGGCGATGCGCGGCCTGACCGAATACGGCGATGTGGTCTTCTGGACGACCCGTGAGAAATCTTATGACGCGTCCCTGCTGCGCCTCCAGCAGTATGTCGACCGGGAGATCAGCTCCTCCGTCGACCATCCGAGCGCTTCCTTCTTCATTGATATGGCCGGGCGGGAGTTCTGCATCCTCACCCGCGGCGAGCTGATGCGGACGGTGGACAGCGCGGAGGTCAACGCCATCCTGGACAGGACACGGCCATACGCTTCCAGCGGCGAATACGCGGAATGCGCGATCCAGACCTTCAATAGCATTGGCAGCGCGCACCGCGGGGTCCGCACGTTCTCGGTCATGCGCTGGGTTTGCGCCCTGCTGACCGCGGCCGGCATCAGCCTGCTTGTGTCCTTCCGGTACATCCAGCGCAGCAGCATCCAGGCCCTGCCCACGGGGCGGACGATCGACAGGAACCTGAAACTGAGCGTCAGGGTCAAGACGCTCAACAGCACGCTGAAGTCGCAGTACAAATCGAAGATC
>CACXEB010000423.1 GCA_902766515.1 uncultured Eubacteriales bacterium | reverse complement strand
GAAAATTACTGCGCCGCAGTCACCTTGGTGATGTGCGGGTTGGCGCCGTTGTACCAGTAGAGGAAGCCTTCCAGGTCTATCACGTCGCCCACGTTGAGCGCTTCAACCGCCTTGTAGACTTCGGTGTCCTGGCCGCAGAGATAGAACTCCACGCAGAAGTCATAGGTCGCGCCGTCCTTGGAGACCTTGAAGTACAGGTCGTCGGTCTTGTCGTTGGCGTTCTTGTAGGCGAAAGCGGCGCCGGACTCGTCGTACGCTTCCACGGTCATGCCCTTGAAGGCGACCAGCTGGTTCTGGTGGGCGGCCAGCTCGTCGGTGCCCAGCAGCGCGGTCACGTCAGCGGCTTCCGCGATGAAGGGTTCCGCGTCCTCGCTGATGATCCACGCGCTGACGTCCGTGATTTCGATTTCACCGGCCCACTCGGCCTTGTAACCGGTCACGCGGATCTTGGTGCCGGGGACCAGCTTTTCATAGTCTTCCTGGGAGATCGGCATTTCATAGATGAAGTACGCGCCGTCCTGGTCCTGGGTGTAGAGGGTCGCCTTGTCAGCCCACCAGCTCTGCTTGGCCTGGACATAGGTATCCACGGTCACTTCGGTTTCCAGTTCCGCCGCAGCGTAGTCGGCGTAGCTCATCACAGCGGGGGCTTCCTCCGCCAGGGCGCACACGCCCGCGAGCATCATCAGCACCAGCGCAATTGCCGTCAGCTTTTTCATAGGTACATTCTCCTTTCCGTTTTCAGCGTCCGTTTGATCCGGCGCTGTCTGTATTATACCCAATTCGCGCTTCAAAGTAAAGTGGCAAAACGCAGGATATCCAAAGGATTTCCACGATTGTTGCGGAATCTGCCTTCTGATTTGGGACGGCCTGCGTTTTATTGCTTCGCTTTCCGCGCCCGGAGGGTCTGGCGGAGCACGTAGAGGCCGATCAGCACCCAGGCGGCCGCGAGCGCGGCGAGCAGGGTGACGGCCGTGCCGGGCAGCGGGCCCATGTCCTTGACCTCCTTGCCGGTCTGGGACGCGCTGATCTGGTCGAGGCGGTAGAGGGAGCTGACCTGCGTGTACAGCCCGTCGATAAAGGCGTCGTCGACCGTCTTCTTGCGGCGGGTGGCCTTGGCCGTCTCCTCGATCAGCTGGCCCGCGGCGTCGCGCAGGGAGGCCGAGCCGTTGAACACCGGGGTGACGAAGGTATCGGCGGTGTGGCTGAGCAGCAGCTGCGCTGCGGCGATCTTGACGGCGTAGTGGTCCTGGTTATCCTCTCCCGCCCGGGCGAGGTAATCCTGGTAGGCGTCCGTGCGCTGCGCCTTCAGGGTAACGGGGACGTAGCCCTCCGTCTCCGAGTAGGCGATCTGCACGTCGTTGGTGATCAGGTACTGCGCGAACAGCCAGCTGGCCAGCACCTCCTGGCTGTCCGCCTTGTTGAACACGCAGATCGAGGGCCCCTGCGAGATCATCTGCGGGTGTGCGGGATCGGCCTGGGGGATGGGGCGCACGACCGTCTCGAAGGGGACGACGTTTTCCGCGGCGATGTCCATCAGCGGCGCGTCGGAGCCCATCCAGGTCGCGCCGGCAGTGGAGTCGATCGCGAAGATGCACTGGCCCGCGTTCAGGAAGTTGCCGGGATAGCTGGAAATCTTGAAGGTGGAGAAGGCGCCGTTGCGCACGTGCTCAGCGACGGTTTTGAGGTGGCCCCGCGTCACGTCGTTGAAGATCAGGATCTCGCCTTCTTTGGTGGAATAGCCGCCGCCGGTCTGGCGCAGCAGCTGGATCATCATATTGTCGGTGGATTTGTAAATGAAGGGGATCATGACCTTCTGGCCGTTGACCAGGTACAGGCCGTTTTCATCCTTTTGGGTCGCGGCGTCGGAGACCTCCCAGATGAAGTCCCAGGTCAGCACGTCGGGCACGGTGTAGCCGAGCTTTTCCACATAGGTCTTGTTGATGTAGCAGGCTTCGGTCGAGCGCATGTAGGGGATGGCGTAATGCTGGGTGCCGATCACGCACTCCTCCAGGAATTGCGGGACGATCTCGGCCCGGGTGGGGCTGTCGAATTTCACCTGGCTGCCGCCCAGGCCGTAGCGCGGATCGTCAAACAGGTCATCCAGCGGGACGACGACATGGCTGCCGGTCAGGTAGGTGGCGATGTGGTCCGGATAGGTGATGCAGACGTTGGGGGTGGT
>CACXEB010000422.1 GCA_902766515.1 uncultured Eubacteriales bacterium | reverse complement strand
CGGTATAGGTCCCCGCGCCGGTCACCTCAGCCAGGGTCGCCTTGCCGGCATACTCGTTGCCGTCATACCAGTACTGGTTGGTCCAGGACCCGTCCGCGTACATCAGGTACGCGATCGGCGCCGCGGCCGCCGTTTCCTCAGCCGCCGTAAATCCGACCGCGCCGAGCGCCAGCGCCAGCGCGATCACCAGGGACAGGATCTTCTTGCTCATGTGTTGTCATCCTCCTTTTTTCTTTTCCGCCGGTCCGGCCTGTACCGGAACGGACTTTGCTGAATTCCGCGCAAAGGACTATATCATATTATTTGCCTTTTTTCAACCGTGATTTGGCCGGCCGATGCAGCAAAGCGCCGCCGGCTTCGCCGGCGGCGCTTTGCTGCTCTGGGTTTTGTTTCTCGGTATTTTTCCGGTTTTTATTTTTCGACGGCTTCCTTCATCGCCTTGCCGGGCTTGAAGGCGGGCGTGCGCTTCGCGGCGATCTTGATCTTTTCGCCGGTGCGCGGGTTGCGGCCTTCGCGGGCGGTCTTGGTGCGGACCTCGAAGCTGCCAAAGCCGGGGATCACCACTTTGCCTTCCTTGGCCAGGCCTTCGATGATGGCGTCCAGGGTCGCATTGACGACGGTCTCCGCTTCCTTCTTGGTGAGTTCAGCCTTGGAATAAACGGTTTCGATCAGTTCCTTTTTGTTCATGGGAACCACCTCCTGAAAGATTGTATTGTTCTATTCGCGGCAGGGTGCCGTTTTTCCTGCTTCCTGAGCAATTTAATCTTTGGATGCCAGTTCGGACACACCGAAGGCCATCATATACCGCGTTTTGCGCGAGCTGGTGTACTTCATGTTCAGGCTTTCTCCCAGGAAGCACAGGGAGGTGGTCCAGCCGCCGTCCAGGTTGATGGCCTCCGTCGCGCCAAGCTCCAGCATTTTCAGGGCCACCCAATCCAGGTAGACGCCGTTTTTGGATCCTTTGACCGTCATGCCGGGGACCGCAGCGCGCTTGTCATAGTAACGGCCCGTCACATTGATCACGATATAATGGCCCGGTGCCACCATGCCCAGGGCCAGGCGGGGCTCATGGTAGTGATAGTAGTTTTCCTTCTTGGCTTCCGCTTCCGTCTCCCGCATATGCTCGCCCAGGTGCCCGTCCGTCACCAGGATCGGTCCGAAAGCCAGCACGTTTTCGGCGCCCATTTCCAGCAGCTCATCCGCGGTATGGTCCAGGCTGTTGTAGCACTTCATGCTGCCGTCCGCAAAGCAGGCCAGCATCTCCAGCTTCGGGAAGCGGCCCGACGTCGGCTTCTTCTGCTTGGTGGACAGGATCTTGCCATTCCGGATGACGATGCCGACCGTCTCTTTCTGGTTGATCCGATAGTCATGGTTATCGTCCGTAAAGGCGAGCACGGACCGGGAGGACCTGGCCAGCACCCGCGGATAGACATACTTGCCGCCCGTGCTGAGGGACTGGATGCGCTCGTCGCCCCGCGTGCGGATATCACAGGCAAACCAGCAGACCTTCTGCTCCTCGTCCCAGTAACGGTGGATGACGACCTGAAGGGTATCGGACAGATATGCCCAGAATCCGACGTCAAAGTCAGAGACGGAAAACTCGGGCTCCGTGGTCAGGAAGCCTTCAGCGTCGCGCTCCGGCGCGCCGGGCACCTCCAGCGGAGCGCGCGCTTCCGCCGGCGCCATGTCCGGTTTGGGTGTTACAGCGGGCGCCGTCTCGTCCGGCTTGGGTGTTACAGCAGGCGCGGTCACCTCCGGCCCGGGCGTTGACGCAGGGGCGGCCTCCCCCGGCCTGGCCTGGGGATTCTTCACCGTGCCATCCGCGGCTACACAGGCATCCGAGAAGATGAGCTCCCACAGCTCGTCCGTGACGACGCCGGTCTGCTTCAGCTTGTTTTTTTTCTGCAGCTGCTTGACGCGCTCCACGGCGATATTGTTGTAGATATCATTAAAATCGTTTGTTCTGTAATAGCCAAGCTCGTACATCCGCTCCTTGAGCTTCAGCACGTCTTCGCCGCGGCTGCCGGACTCCAGCGTGATGGCGTTCGCGCTGACCGACAGCGTCAGCAGCACCAGCGCGGCCAGGAAAGCGGGTCCCCGTTTCCACATAATCATGTCTCCTTGTTTATTTATGAAAAAACACCAGCTGTGATGCTCACGGCTGGATCGATGACCGCGCATTCCGATGAAACAGCCCGCCGGCCCAGTCGGCCACGCGGTAGGGCAGGCGACGGTGCTTTTTGTAGGTCATCGCGGCATTGAAGGCAGCGCGGTGGTACTCGCGGTTGGTCGGATCCATCTGCACGGCGGCGCGGTAGGCCTGGTACGCGCTGCCGTACTGGCGCAGCGCCGACAGGATCTGCCCCTCCAGGTAGTAATATTCCGCATCCTTTTCGCGCGTACGCGCCAGCTGGCGCAGCGCCGATTCATACTCATGGATGCTGTACAGGTGCCGGCTCAGCGCTTTCGCTTCGCTGAGCGGCAGGTCCGGCACCCCGTGCGCCGGCCGGCGGCGGCCCGCGTTTTTCAGCGCCGCCTGGTAGGCCAGGTTCAGCTCCACCAGGTGCGCCTGGGCAGTTTCCTGCTCGGCCGCGTCGGTGAACTGGTCCGGGTGCCACCGCTTCACCAGCCGGTGATAGGCGGCTTTGATCGTGTCCGGGTCAGCGTCCTCGCTGACTCCGAGCACCGCATACGGGTTCAGAATGCTCTCTGACAATGGAGAGGTCCTCCCTCCTGGGTTTCAATGGTGTGCTATTGGAAATCATGCCCGGCATCAGGCCGGTTCGCGGCGGATAATCGCGCCGAGGCTGCGCAGCTTTTCCTCCATGTGCTCATAGCCCCGCTCGATCAGCCCGGGCTCGTAGATCTCGGTCGTGCCGGTGGCCATCAGGCCGGCCACCACCAGCGCCGCGCCCGCCCGGAGGTCGGTTACGGTGACCGGCGCGCCGTGCAGCTCCGGCACGCCCTCGATGAGGGCGGTCTGCTCCATGATCTGGACGCGCGCGCCCATGCGCTGCATTTCGGCCAGGTGCTTGAAGCGGGACTCGAAGATGGTTTCGTTGATCAGCGAATTCCCCTGAGCCATGCACAGAAGCGCGCTCATGGGCTGCTGCAGGTCCGTGGGGAAGCCGGGATACTCCTGGGTCTTGATATTGACGGCCCGGTGCGCGCCGATCGGGCGCACGCGGATCGCGTCGTCCGCGTTGGTGACGCTGACACCCATCTCCAGCAGCTTGGCTGTCAGGGATTCCATATGGGTCGGGATGCAGCCGTGCACCGTCACGTCGCCCCGGGTCGCGGCCGCGGCGATCATCAGCGTGCCGGTCTCGATCTGGTCGGGGATGACCGCGTAGGTGCCGCCGTGCAGCCGCTCGCACCCGCGGATGCGGATGGTATCCGTGCCGGCGCCCTTGATGCGCGCGCCCATGGCGTTCAGGAAGTTGGCCAGGTCGACGATATGGGGCTCCTTCGCGGCGTTCAGCAGCACGGTGTTGCCCTTGGCCTTCACGGCGGCCAGCATGACGTTGATGGTGCCGCCGACGGTCGGACGGTCAAAATAGAAGGCCGCGCCGGTCAGGTGACCCTTGGCGGAGATCATGCCGTTCGCCTCGGTCACCTCCGCGCCGAGGGCACGGAAGCCCTTGATATGCTGATCGAAGGGCCGGTTGCCGATCGCGCAGCCGCCCGGATAGCCGACGTTGGCCTCGCCGAAGCGCGTCAGCAGCGCCCCGATCAGGTAATACGACGCGCGCATACGCCGGGTCTGCCGGTAAGGCACCGTGCAGTCCCGCACATTCCGCGGGTCGATGGTGATCCGCTTGGCGTGGCTGTCATATTCCACTTTGGCACCCAGCAGCTCCAGGATGTCCTTGAGCACATGCACGTCCTCGATGTCCGGCATGTTTTCAATCACACAGGGCTCATCGCAGATCAGCGCGGCGGGGATCACCGCCACGGAGGTGTTCTTGCCTCCCGAAACCTCGACATCGCCCTTCAGCGGCTGGCCGCCGGTAATCAACAGCTTGTAAGCGTCCATGGCACCCTCCAAACGTAATACGCCGGACAGTATAGCACAATTTGCCGCGAATGAAAAGAGAAAAATCATTTTGTCCGCTGACCGGCGGGAAAAACAGCGCCGGACGGCAGAAAAAGCCAGGGCCGCTGCAGGTACAGGCATCGAAAACGCCGCCTGCGGCAGCCCTGACGGGTCACGCTGTTATTCCGCGCCGCTCTCCGGTTCCAGCGAAAAGCAGAATCGGCGGCCCAGGATGTCCACGATCATCACGGCCATGCCGGGCATGTTCATGGGCACCTGGAGGACGCGGGGCAGGTCCGGCTCCGCGCGGGAGCGGACCGCGTCCGCGACCGCATGGAAAACCCCGTCCCGCAGGGACCCCACCGACCACTGCTCTATCCCGTCCAGCGCCGCAACGCCCTCCGGCCAGCCCGGCGGCGGCACGAATCCGGCCAGGCAGACGTCGTCGAAGCCAAGGCCGGGATAGACCTCAAACGCGGCGTCCGCCGCGTCCATGCAGGCGGGCGCGTCGATGTCAAACGGGACGCGGGCGCTGATCAGGCGGCGGCGCATGACCGCCAGGGAAACGGGCCCCCGGTCCGACAGGAGAAAGCGCCTGCCGCACTGCGCGGCGGCGATGCCCGTCGTACCGGAACCGGCGCAGAGGTCCGCCACCCAGTCGTCCGGCTCGGACACCGGCAGCAGGACGCGGCTGAGCAGGCTGACCGGCTTCTGCGTGTCATAGCCCGTGCGCTGCGGATCCTTCTGCTGCAGGTGCGACAGGTCGCTCCAGACGTCGCCGGGATAGACCGGATCGTCGTCATAGTAGACATAGGTCTTCCCGCCGGAGCGGATGGTCCTGCAGGGCCGGCCGTTCTCGTCCACGGTGCGCTTCATGTGGTTCTGGCGGTTCTCCCCGCGCGGCAGCGGCACCCGGGTGATGTCAAAGCGCAGGGCGGGCGACTTGCGGTAAAAGAAGATCGTGTCGTGCTTGCGTGAAAAGTGGTTCTTCGCCCGGCCGCCGGACTGGTAGGCCCAGACGATCTGGTTGACGAAATTCCTCTCCCCCGCCAGCTCGTCCAGCAGCAGGCGCACATGGGCGTCGACCCGCGGGTCCACGTGCACAAACAGCGCCCCATCCTCCCGCAGCAGCAGCAGCGCCTGGCGCACCAGCCCCCGGACCATTTCCAGGTACTGTGCGCGGCTTTCCCAGACGTCGTCGTAGGCCGGCAGGTCGATGTGCCGCTTGCCGCCGCCCCAGCCTTCCCGGCCGACGCGCTGGCGCATGACCATGCGGTCCCCGGTCATATAGGGCGGATCCAGGTAGACGCAGGCCACCTTGCCCCAATACCGGGAAAAATCCATCGCGCAGCTGTCCCCCAGCCGGAGGACGCCCCGGGCGTCCTGCCGCTTCTCATACGCACATGCCGTCTGCCGAACCTTCATGACGCCCTCCTGTCACAATGACGCGAACTCCGCGATCAGCCGATGCAGCTGTGTCAGAAAAACCCTGTGCTCTTCCACCCTGTATAAAACCGTCCCGGCGGCCCGGACCGCCTCGATGAATGCGGGCTGGAAGGCCCCGAGCCCGCTGGGCAGCAGCGGGCAGACTTCAAAGCCCCTGCGGTCGCGGACCACGGCGATCCGGCCGCTTCGTTCCACGGGCAGCAGCGGGAAGATCCGGCAGCTCAGGGGCCGCTCCTCCCGCCGGCAGGCGCCGCTGCAGGTCAGCAGCAGCCCCGGCGCGCCGGGGGTCGGATCCGCGGTCACCGTATATCCGGGGCGCTCCCGGTACAGCGCCTCCTCGCCCGGGAACAGCAGCATGCCGCCCCGGCCCGTCTCGTCCGGCTGGCAGCACGCGCCGCCGCAGACCCGGCCGCAGTCCGTCCTGAGCGGTGTCACCGCTTCCGTCAGCGCCCGCGCCTCCAGCAGCGCGGACCATGCCTCAGCCCGCATCTTTCGGCTCGCTGACCTGGACGTTCTCGCGTCCGAAGGCCTCGATCAGGATCTGCTCGCTCTCATCCGCCTGGGTTTTGCGCTTCTGGGCCGCCTTGTCCTCCAGCATCTGCGCGCGGAAGGACGGGCTGACCGCCCCGCACGCCTCGAGGGCCTCGACGACCGCCCGCTTCCGGTCGTCCGTCAGCAGGGTCAGGAAGTAATCCTTCCCCGGCGGGAAGCCGAGGGTATACGCCCCGTCCTGCACGCCCAGGAACCGGCCCTGGCTCAGGAAGGACATCATGCCGTCCGTGCGCACCCGGCTGAGCGCGTTCTTCCAGATTTCCGCCTCGCTCTGGGGCACGGGCGGCAGCGAAGGCTTGACCGGGGCGGCCTCAGAGGCCGGCGCGGCCGACGCTGTGGCTTCTCCCGCCGCCTGCTTCCGGGGCACGGCGATCGTCACTGCCCCGCTTTCCAGCTGCTTCAGCCGGTTTTCGAGCGTTTCCACACGCTCCAGCAGGGCTGCGTTGTCCATGGTGTCCGGCGGATTCGCGGCGCGGATGACCGCCATCTCCAGCACGGACCGGGCGCTGCTGGCCCAGCGGACGTCCGATTCCGCCTGCATCATGTATTCCATGACGCGCAGCAGCTTCTGCTCCGGGTAGTCGGCCGCCTGGGCCGCGTAGCGCTGCGCGCGCTCCGCGCTCATGCCGGTCAGCGCTTCCGGTCCGCAGATGCGGGCCATCGTCAGCGAGCGGATGTGCCGGCTGAAATCCCTGAGGAAGACCGACACATCCACGCCCAGGCCGTACAGCCGCGCCACCACCTGCAGCGCGCCCGCCTGGTCCCCCGCGCCGATGCGGTCCGCCAGGTCGAACAAGGTCTGGCTGTCCGCCGCGCCGAGGACGGTGCGCACGCTGGCCTCCGTCACCTCGCCGCCCAGGCCCAGGCACATGTCCAGCAGCGACAGCGCGTCGCGCATGCCGCCCTCCGCCGCCTGGGCGATCAGGGTATAGGCTTCCTCCGTGACCGGCTGCCCTTCGGACGCCTGCTTCATGCGGCCGATCAGCTCATCCAGGGTAAAGCGGCCGAAATCGAAGCGCTGGCAGCGGCTCAGGATGGTCGCGGGCACCTTCTGCGGCTCCGTGGTCGCCATAATAAAGCACATGTATTCCGGCGGCTCCTCGATCGTCTTGAGCAGCGCGTTGAAGGCCGCCGTGGACAGCATGTGCACCTCGTCGATGATATAGACCTTGTACCGGCCGAACTGCGGCGGGTAGTCCACCTGCTCCAGCAGCTCGCGCACCTGGTCTACGCCGCTGTTGGACGCGGCATCCATCTCCACCACGTCCAGGCTCATCCCGCTCTCGATCATTTTGCAGGCGGAGCATTCGCCGCAGGGATCCCCGTCCCGGGGGTTTTCGCAGTTGACGGCGCGCGCCATGATCTTGGCCGCGCTGGTCTTGCCCGTGCCGCGGCTGCCGCAGAACAGGTAGGCGTGGGCGATCCGCCGCGTGCGGACCTGGTTGCGCAGCGTGCGGACGATGGCCGTCTGGCCGACCATATCGGAAAACGTCTGAGGCCGCCAGACGCGGTACAGTGCCTGGTACATGATCGCACCTCGATGCATTGGAGTCTGTGCCGGCGGGGGCATGCGTTTTCCCTGCGCCGGTCATGGCCGCGGGTATGGCCCGTACGGGCTCAGGATACGCGCTTTTTCAGGAAGTCCAGCAGCGCCTGGGCGTCCTGGCCGGACATGCCCAGGGTATTGATGGTGAAGAGGCTGCGCTGCCGGGTGCGCATGAGGATCTGGTAAGGCAGCCGGCGGATCCGCCGGATATCGGCATAGCTGATGGACGCGTCCGCGTTGGACTTCTTCGTCTCCGTCACGACGTGCAGGCAGTCGTCATACAGGTCGTAGCGCATCTCCCAGTACGGCGCGTCGCCGTAGATCTCCGTGAGCGTCCTGCGGGCCCTGCGGGGCATGTACCACACACGGGAGACCAGCGCCAGGACGATGTAGAGCAGCACATACAGCCACAGGTGGGAATCCCGCAGGACCGTGGGCAGGGCCGTCAGCGGCAGCCCGTGGTACAGCGTGATCACGGCCGAGGCCAGGATCAGCACGGCGACGAACACCGCGGTCAGCTTCGCCGTCTGGATCAGCCGGTAATTGCGCGCGGCCTTTTCGGCGTCAGCGGGCGAGACGCGCGACGTGACCGTCAGCAGGGGCTTTGAATTCTGCGGCTCAGCCATCGGCCTTCACCAGCGCTTTCAGCACTTCCAGCATCTGCCGCATCTCCGTGGCAGACACGTATTCAAACTTCCCGTGGAAATTGCCGCCGCCGGTCCCCAGGTTGGGGCAGGGCAGGCCCATGTAGCACAGGCGCGCGCCGTCCGTGCCGCCGCGCACCGGCTTGCTGAAGGGCGTCAGGCCCGCGCTGCGCACCGCCCGCTCCGCGCGCGCGATGATCTCCGGGTTGCGGTCGATGATCTCCTTCATGTTTTCATACTGGTCGCGCAGCGCCACCGTCACCGTACCCGCGCCGTACTTGTCGTTCAGGTAATCGGCGATCTTCCGGATCCGGTCCTTCTTGGCGGCAAACCTGCCGCGGTCATGGTCGCGGATGATATAGGCAAGCTCCGCCTGCTCCTCGCTGCCGCTCATCTGGAT
>CACXEB010000421.1 GCA_902766515.1 uncultured Eubacteriales bacterium | reverse complement strand
CGTGAAATAGTAGCCCACTCCCCACTTGGTAAAAATGAATTCCGGCTGCGAGGGCACGCGCTCGATCTTTTCGCGCAGGCGGCGGATGTGCACGTCCACGGTCCGGGCATCGCCCATGTAGTCGTACTTCCAGACGGTCTCCAGCATCGCCTCGCGGCTGAACACCTTGCCGCGGTTCTGGATAAACAGCTGCAGCAGGTCAAACTCCTTGGCGGTCAGGCGGATGTCCTTGCCGCCCAGCGTGACGGAGCGATTGACCAGGTTGACCTCCATGTCATGGACGCGGACAGTCTTCTTTTCGTCGACGCGGACGGGCTGCGTCGTGCGGCGGAAGATCGACTTGATGCGCGCCTTGACCTCAAGCACGTTGAAGGGCTTGGTCATGTAGTCGTCCGCGCCGTACTCCAGGCCGAGGATCTTGTCCATGTCCTCACCCTTGGCGGTCAGCATGATGATCGGTACGTTGCTCTGCTCCCGGATGCGCTGGCAAACCTGGATGCCATCCATCTTGGGCAGCATCACGTCCAGCAGCACCAGGTCCACGTCGTTATCGCCAAAAACGCTCAGGGCTTCCTCGCCGTCCTGCGCAGTCAGTATTTCATATCCGTCCTGCTCCAGAGAATACTTGAGTCCCTTGAGCATCGTCGGCTCATCGTCCACCAGCAGTATCCGTTTGGGCATCGTTTCTTCCGCTTCCTTCCCTGAGCAGCCTCACGGCCCCCCGGCCGCTCTCCCGCTCGCGGGTTTGTCACGCTGCTCATGCCTGATCTATTTTACAATAGATTCGTCATAAAAATCAAGTACTTTTGCAATAATTTTTAACATTTCCGAAACATTCTCGGGCCCGCCCTGCCGATTCTCCCGGCCCGGCCACCAAAAAGAAAAAATCCACATATCCACACGAAAGTTATCCACAGTCCCCTGTGGATAACTTTGTTACAATCGTGTTTCAATGCGGCAATTACGGCAAAAACCGCTCAAATCAAGGGCTCTGAGGCCAAAAACTGTGGATAACCCTGTGGAAAATGTGGAAAAACAGACAACCTTTTACCATTCTGAAACAGCGTCCGGCGGAATTTCGTAACAAAGTCAGCGATCTCCGTCCGGGCCGGCCGATGACCGGCCGGACAGCACCTCCGGCAGCCTGTCGATGACGTCTCCGGTCAGGGCGGAACGGTCGCCCAGGTCCGCCTGGGCCCGCTCGCCGGCAAGGCCGAGGCAGAGGGAGGCCAGGGCCGCGCAGGACACCAGCCGGTCCCTGCCCCGCTGATCCGCGCACACGGTCCGGTCGGCGCAGAAGGCCGCCAGGATGCCGGTCAGGGCGTCCCCGCTGCCGCCCTTGGCCAGCGACGGCGCGCCCCGGCGCTGGACCAGCGTCCGCTGTCCGTCCGTTGCCAGGCTGACCGTCCCCTTGAGCAGCACGGCCGCGTGATACCGGTCGGCCAGCGACCGGGCTGCGTCCAGCGGCGCGCCGGTCACCTGCCGGACGCTCAGGCCGGCCAGGCGCGCGGCCTCCCCGGGATGGGGGGTGAGCACCGTCTCCGGGGGCAATGGGAAGGGTGCCGCCGCCAGCAGGTTGAGCGCGTCCGCGTCCAGCACCGCGGGGCCGGTCTCCCGCGCGAGCAGCGCCGCCAGCGTGGCCCGCGCCGCCTCGCCCTGCCCCAGGCCGCAGCCGGCGGCCAGCGCGTCATGCGGCGGGATGCGCTCCGTAAGGGTATCCGCCGGCACGCACATCGCGTTCGGCACCAGCGCCTGGACCGTCGGCAGGATCTCCCGCGGGCACGCCACGGTCACCAGGCCGGCCCCCGCGCGCAGCGCGGCCAGCGCAGCCATGGCGGCGGCCCCGGCCATGCCCTCGGTGCCCATGTACATCAGGACGCGGCCTGCCGTGCCCTTATGGGCGTCCCGCGCCCGCGGCGGGATCCACCGGAGCGCGTCCCCGGTCAGCAGCCGCAGGTCCGTCTCCGGCGCCATATCCGGCAGCGCGATCCGCGCGCGGGTCAACCGGCCGACAGGCGCCTGCGTCAGCAGCAGGCCGGGCTTCCACGCGCCGAGGGTCACCGTATGCGTGGCGCGCACCATCAGCGGGCTGCCGTCCGGCGCCACGGCGAAGCTGCCGTCCCGGCCGTTCAGCCCGGACGGGATATCCACCGCCAGCACCACCCGGGCGCCCGAGCGGTTGACCGCGCCGATCAGGTCCGCGTACAGCCCCTCAGGCGCGCCGTGAAAGCCCGTCCCGAAGAGCGCGTCCACCACGCAGTCCGGCCGGAACGCGGCGATCGCCCCTACAGCGTCCCCGCCGTCGATCGCCTGCCCGCCCAGGGCCTCGTAATAGGCGCGCATCGTCCGCGCGTCGTCGGTCGCCGGCGCTGCCGCGGCGGCCAGCAGCGTCGCCCGGCCTTCCGCCAGCAGCAGCCGGCCCAGGGCAGCCCCGTCCCCGCCGTTGTTGCCCGGGCCGCACACGATCAGCGTCCGGTCCCCCGGCGCGAGCAGCGGCCGCAGCGTTTCCATCAGGCGCCGCGCGGCGTCCTCCATCAGCAGGAGCGAAGAAACGCCCCCGGCAAACGCGGCGTGTTCCCACGCGCGCACCGCCTCGGGCGTCAATACCGGTTCCGTGCAGGTTTTCATGCGATTCACGGACCTTTCTTTCATGTGATGTTTCTGACCCAGACGCCCTTCCGCACCAGGTGCAGGCCGAGCCCGCACTTGATCAGCTCGCCCAGCTGGACGCAGACGACCATCCCCTCGATGTCGACCAACGTGTACCGGCTCAGCGCGTAGGCGATCGGAATGGACACCAGCCACTGGCAGCCCGAGTCAAACAGGAAGGTGATCCAGGTCTTGCCGCCGGACCGGAGCGTGAAGTAGCAGGCGTTCATGAACGCGATCTGCGGCATGAAGCACGCATGGACGATCATCAGCCGCGTCGCGAGCGTCCTTATATCGTCCGAGGTATGGTAGAAGCGCGGGAAGAAGGGCGCGGCGCAGATCAGGAGCGCCGCCGTGCCCGCGCTCAGCAGGATCGAGAAGACGATCAGCTTCCGGTCGGTCTCCCGGGCCTCGTCCAGGCGGTTCGCGCCCAGCTTCTGCCCGACGATGATGGCGATCGCCGTGCCCATGGACAGGAAGACCACGTTGAACAGGTTGCTGATGGTGGACGAAATGTTCTGGGCCGTGACCGCGCTGAGCCCGCGCATCGAATAGCACTGGGTCAGCGTCGCCATCCCGCTGGACCACAGCGCTTCGTTGATCAGCAGCGGGAAACCCCGCCGGAAGAAGTCCAGCGCCCGCTCCGATGGGATGCGGAGCGTCCGGTACGCGCCGACCACCCAGGAGTTGTAAACGCGGTGGACGTGGGTCCAGATCACGACGATCAGCAGCTCCACATACCGGCTGACCACCGTCGCGACAGCCGCGCCGTTCACGCCCAGGGCAGGGAAGCCTTTATAGCCGAAGATCAGCAGCCGGTTGCCCACAAGGTTGATAAACACCGCGATAATGCCCGCCCGCATCGGCAGGAAGGTCTCGCCGCACTCCCGGAGGGTGCTGGCGTAGATCTGCGTCATCATGAAGGCCGGCAGGCCCCAGAGCATGATGCCCAGGTAGGACTGCCCGAAGCCGAGGGTGCTGACCAGGTCGCCGCCGTCGGCGGACTCGTTGAGGTACAGATTGATGAGCGGCGAGCCCGCCGTCACCAGCAGCGCCACGGCCGCCACGGTCAGCAGCAGTCCCGTCCACAGCTTATAGCGGAAGGTCTGGCGGATGCCCTCCATATCGCCGCGCCCGTAAAACTGCGCGGTGAATATGCCGGCGCCCGCCAGGCCGCCGAAAATGCACAGGTTATAGACAAACAGCAGCTGGTTGACGATCGCCACGCCGCTCATGGGCTCCGTGCCGACCTGGCCGACCATGATATTGTCCAGCAGGCTCACGAAATTCGTGATCCCGTTCTGGATCATGATCGGCACTGCCACGCGCAGCACCATCCGGTAGAAAGGCCGGTCGCCCAAGTACCGCTGTTTCCATTGCGTCAGCATGCGCGCACCGGATCACGCGAGGCTGACGATCGTCAGGCCTTCGTCCGCTTTTTCGATCGCCTCGCCGGGGCCTACCACGCAGACCGCGCCGTCCGACGCCAGCGCCTGCAGCGCGTCCAGCCAGCGGCTGAGGTCCGCCGGCGTCATCCGCAGCATCTGCTCCCGGTCGGCGCGGCGCTGCGCGTCGGTGATCCCCTTGAACCAGCGGAGGTCCGCCACCTTGCCCTGCTGGCGCGGGGTCAGCAGCGGCTCGCCCTGGCCGATCGTCGCGATGATGAAGGGGGTCAGCGGCTCGCCGCTGTTCACGAAGGACCGCACGAAGTCCGGCATGGCCCGGTAGGCCGCCAGCGTATGCGCGGGGTTCGGGTCGCGGTAGGAAGCGGCCGTTACCGCCCCATGGGGACGGATGGAGAAGCTGACGCCGTACGCGCCGCCCTGCACGCGCACCGTGTTCCACAGGTAGGCGAAGCTCAGGGCGTGGGACAGGACATTGGCCGTCGCGTCATAGGGCGTCTTCCCCTTGCTCAGGGACCAACCCATCGCGGCGTAGTTGATCTGCGCCGGCACCACGAAGCCTTCCTTCATCGGCGCGTCATAGCCGAGGGTCCGCTGCGCGGCGCAGGGCGTGCCCTCCGGCAGCCCGGCCAGCAGCACGCCCGCATCCAGCCGCTCGCCCGTCACGCTGAGGATCAGCCGGCTGCGGCAGACCGTCTCGAGGAGCGCGCGCTGCCAGAAGTCCCTGAGCGGGGCGATGGCCGCCGGCAGGTCCGCACAGATCTCATGCGACCGCCGCACCAGCGTGATGCCGTTCATGACCTCCGAGGCCGCGGCGGCAGCGCTGTAGTGCGCGCCGGTCCGCATGGCCGCGAAGCGGTTGCCGCTCATGATCACGGACTGGCGGAGGTCGTCATCCGTCTGCAGCAGGATCTCGCGGATCAGCTGGTCGCTGGAGAAGTCCGTCTCCAGCAGGATCTCGCGCAGGAGCCCGGCAGCCCGGCCGGCGTTCTCCTTCAAAGCGGAGAACGACGCGTTCAGGTACACGGCGAAGTGGTCCGGATCCTCATCCCGGGCCATGATCTCCAGGGCGATGTCCAGCGCGCCGGTATACAGCTTGATGTCCCGCTGCAGCTCCGTCACCGTGTGCCGCGCCGTGGGCAGCTCGCCCAGCAGGTCGGGCAGCAGCGACAGGTCAGTCAGCTCACCGGCGGTATACTCGCCCACCCGGTAGTACATATTGACGTGCGCGATGCCGGGGCAGGGCGCGTCATGCCAGAGCACGGTCACGCCGTCCGCGCTTTCCTCCACGGTATGCGTCGGGGCGGGCTCCGGGTTGACCTCGTCCAGGGTCAGCGCCGGCAGCGATGCCCGCGCCTCGGGGCTGTCCGGCGTCTGCTGCCAGTCGTTCAGCCGGCGGTTGGCCGCCAGCAGCGCGTCAAAGGCCGCGTCGTCCATCCCGCTGAGCCGGGCGTCCAGCCGCGCCTGCTCCTCGGCGCGCAGGCGCTCGCCCATCGCCGGGTCGGGCGTCAGGATGATCTCGTGCGTGTCCTCGGGGCGCAGGAAGATATCGCGCAGCAGCTGTTCATACCCGTCGGTCTGCAGCATGGCCCTGAGCTCGGCCAGCGTATCGTCGTACACCAGGTACATCGCCGGATCGCCGTCGTACAGCCAGGCGTTGCAGGCCATGATCGCCCGCACCAGGCCCTGCGGCTCCGTCGGCTCCTTGAGCCGGAACGCCAGCCGGTTGATCGACGCCTCAAGTTCCTGCCGGTCTACGCCGCGGGCGATCAGGTCCTCCGCCGTCTTCCGCAGCACCTCCCGGATCGCGTCCAGTTTCTCCGCTGACGTATTCCGGACCCAGACGGCGGCGCAGGACTGCAGGATGCCGTCCTGGAGGGAAATATTGATGTCCTGGCCGAGGCCCGCGTCCAGGATCGCGCGCTTGAAGGGCGCGTCATTGCCGCCCGCGACCGCGTCCAGCAGCACGGACACGGCCATGCCGCGGGTCTTGTCGGCCCAGCCGTGCATGATCCGGGTGAACAGGATATGCGTCTTGTCCGTCGGGTCCTCGTCCGGCGCGATGGCGTAGCCCTCCTCCACATGGCGGGCCGGTATCGGGCCCTGCCAGCGGTCCTCGATCCGCCGGCCGGTGTCGGTGAACCGGCTGAGGTACCGCTCGATCAGGGCGAACGTCTCCTCCACGGGGATATCGCCGTCCAGCCAGATGCGCGCGTTATCCGGATGATAGAACCGCTTGTACGTGTCGATGAACGCCTCGTAGGTCAGGTCCGGGATCGCCCTCGGATCGCCGCCGGAGTTGAAGCCGTAGCACGTGTCCGGGAACAGGACGGTGGCAGCGGTCTCCTCCATCACCTCGTCTACGGAGGACATCGCGCCCTTCATCTCGTTGAACACCACGCCCTTGAGGGACGCAGGTTGGCCGCGGCCCTCCGTCTCCACATGCCAGCCCTCCTGCATGAAAATGCAGGGGTTGGTCAGGATGGCCGGGGCGAACACCGCGTCCAGGTAGACCTCCGTCAGGTTCAGGAAGTCCTGCTTGTTCCGGCTGGACACGGGATACATCGTCTTATCGTTGAAGGTGATCGCGTTCAGGAAGGTGTTCATGGACCCCTTGATCAGCTCCACAAACGGCTCCCGGACCGGGAATTTCTCGCTGCCGCACAGCACCGAGTGCTCCAGGATATGGAACACGCCGGTCGCGTCCTCCGGCAGCGTCTTGAACGTGACGCAGAACAGCTTGTTCGGCTCGTCGCTCCTGCACCAGCACAGCTGCGCGCCGGACCGGTCGTGTTTCATCTCGATCAGCGTTGAGCGGATCTCTGCCAGTTCCCGCACCCGCGTGACCGTGAACCCCTGAATATGATCGCCTGCCTGAAATGTCATCTTTATCCTCCCGTTTGACGGGCGGCCTCGGCCGCCTGATTGTCGTTGTCCGCGCCCATCTTATCACGTCATCCCGGTGCTGTCAAACGTTTCGTCCGGGCGAGGGGAATAAAGGGAACGTTACTGGGGAGAAACCGCTCTTTGGGTGCCCAAAGAGCGGTTTCCCCCCAGGCCCCCTTCCGAGAAAGGCGAATCGCGGGCGTCCGTGCCGCCGGATTTATCTGTTGCGTTTTAGCACGATGCATCGTGGACAAAGCGATGGCCTTTGGTGTGTGTGACAGGAAACGGGGGCTTATCAGGCGCACGAAATGGCGGGTACACCCCTGCCGAACCTGTCAGTGACCGTTTCACTTCCGCAAAACAACCGTCAGATCCAAATACTCGCCCTGGTCCACGTCAACTTTGCTCAGGTCGATATAATCGTCAGTGATTGCCTGATCCATGCCCGGCACACGGTAGACCCTCACGCGGAGTTCCACGTTCTCTTCACAGGATTGGATGCAGCTGCCCAGTTCTGACGCACCGGCAATGACCGTTCCGTTGATTTCCACGATGATGTCACCGGTCTGAATGCCGCCACGCTGAGCGTTTGAACCGTCATTCACCTTAGTGACCACTGCCCCGCGGGGCAGGACACCATCCGCGCTTTTGAACGTCCCCACCGTCACGCCAAGCATGGCCTTACTTCCGGATACGTCATTCATGGCGCTGTCATTTTTTCAAATGGCATCCGATGCAAGATTGATCCATAAAGCGGGACGGACGACGCCACCGCTAAGGTTCACATAGTAGTAAGGGACGGACCCGTCGGAATCTACGTACGCGGCACTGTTCTGAATGGTGCCAGGCGACCGCAGCCACCACCACCCCGCCGCTTCGTTGTCTAATGTCTTATCATCTTCGCTTGTATATGCCCCCTGTGCTTTCGCGTATGCCGTTGGCGCTGCGCGGGACTGCTTGTTGCTGCTCGCGCCATTCTCACCGTAATCCTGTACTCTGAAATACTTCTTGGCTTCCGCGTAACTCAACAGGAAGATGCTGTCCTCGGTGCTCTCTCCTCCATCCACATGACTGTCGCTATATCCCTGGCTTAGGCTGTTATCCACGACCGTTATTAGTACCGCTCCCTGCTCCGTTTTCGTAAACGCTGTCTCCAGAAACGCTTTGTTCAGCCAGCCCCGCAGCGTACACGCGGCCCAGGTAACAGATGTATTTTCCTGATTGTATGGCATCACGTCCAGCCCGTACTTGCTGATCAGCAGCGCCCTGCCGTTTGCCTCATCCACCTCCAGCACCTGCCATTCGATCGCTTCCGGCCCGTTTGCCTTGTCGTTGTCCTGCTCATAATGGCCGAAGGTCACAATATCG
>CACXEB010000420.1 GCA_902766515.1 uncultured Eubacteriales bacterium | reverse complement strand
CCTATTATTCCTGACATTCTTGACACCTCCTTCAGCATAATTCTACTACATACCAAAGGTTGTGTCAAGCTAAGTTAGTGCATATGGACGCCAGTCCCCCTTTCGAGCGTTTAACGCATCATTTCCGCCCATGCTTCAGCCATGGCGTCATGGGCGGCCTGCATGAGGCGGGCCTGGGCCAGGAGCGCCTGGGTTTCCTCGGTGGAAATGTCGACCGCCCGCCGGACGTAGCGCTCGCTGAAGGCGAAGCTGCCCAGGCATTCCGTCAGCACGGGGGCCAGCGCCTGCATCTCGCCCGCGGGGGCGGTGACGCCCATGAACAGGTATACCGTGTTGGGCCAGCCGTCCACGCCGTAGAAATCGACGTACGGCGTATTGACCGGCTGCGCGGTGACGATGCCCTCGCAGGACCGGCCCTGCCCGTCCTTAAAGGTGACGCAGCCGATCACGTTCTCGCCGCAGTCCGCCGGCGCGGGGAGGGGGCTCTTTTTTGTTCCGGTGATCCGCACGTTCCGCATGTCGGGAAGCACCTCAGGGCTGATGGCCATGTTCAGGGGGCAGTACTTTTCGCAAAACGCGCGGACCTGGGGCAGGCTGTCGAGGAAGCCCCGGAGGGTGCAGCTTTCCATCACCGGCGCGTCGGCGCTGAGGGCGTATATCGACCGGCCGCCCAGGCTGTCGTTGACCCGCTGGAAGGTCTGCTTTGCCGCCTGGCTTTTGAGGAAGGGCTCCAGCTTCATGAACAGGAAGATTGCGCGGTCCGGCTGGGCGGGGTCCCAGGCCTTGAAGCAGAAGGCGGTATACTCGCTCTGGGTCAGAATCGTCCAGCCCGCGGGCAGGGTCATGCTGAACCGGCCGTCGTCATGGATCGCCGTGCCGCGGATGGGGGAGGCCGTGCCGGACGCCTGCGCGCCATCCGGCGTGTAATACCGCACGGCCATGCTGAGGATCGCCAGGGTCGCCGCCCGCTCGCCGTTCAGGTACCGGGCGATATACTCCACGTCCCCGTCCTCGCGGACCTCCACCAGGTGTACCAGGTTGATGGACGCGCCCGAAGCCCCTTTGTAGATGTAGCTGCCGCCGGTCAGCTGCTTGCCGCCGGTCTCATAGATTTCGTGGAACGCGGACCCCATCAGCCGGTCGCCCCAGGTGTCCCGCATGTGGGCGGGATAGGTTTCCGACACGTATTTCACCGGGTCCTTGAGCTTCGCGCTCCTGCGCCAGATCTGCACGTTCGGCACGTATCCGGGATCCTTTCCCCAGATGTACAGGCCATCTCCCTCCTGCCATTCCGCGGTCAGCCCCGCGGGCATCCGGGTCGAAAACCCCTGCTCCCCGCACCGCACCAAGACCCCTTCCTCCGCCCGGGCGGCCGGGATCAGCAGCGCGCAGAGCGCGGCCAGGGCCAGTGTTTTCCACAGCGTTCTTTTCATATGCATCCTCCTCAGTGATTCATGGCGTACGCAGCAGGAACGCAAGATAAAACGGCAGGGTCAGGATCCTGCCTGCGCGTCCGATATTATAATCACCCAGCTTGATTGCGCCGCCGACATGGTATTTTTCCGGATGGTTCAGGATGGTTTTGGCGCTTTTGGTGTTGCCGGTGGCGGCTTTCACTTCCAAAAGGGTGCTCTGGCCCGCGTATCGTATGACAAAATCGATTTCCAGTCCTGAATCCTTATGATAATAATACAGTCTGCGGCCCATCTTGGCCAGGATGTCCGCCGCAAGGTTCTCAAAGATCGCGCCTTTATACCCGTAAAGATTCCCCTGAAGCACGTCAAACTGGGTGCCGTCTTCCAGCATGGCGATCAGCAGGCCGCTGTCTGTCATATATACTTTGAAGGTGTCCTGGATCGCATTTCCGTCCAGCGGCAGCTCCGGCAGCGACAGGTTATAGCACCTGCGGATGATACCGGCGTCCTCGATCCATTGCAGGCTGCCCGCGTATTTGGACGCGGTGGCGCCTTTCTGTACCACGGAATACTGGAATTTCTTGTTTTCCTTGCTCAGCTGCCGCGGGATCGACTGGAAGCATTCCCGAATGTGGGGTTTATCCTTGTCATCGGCATATTTGACCATGTCCTCCTCATAATCTGCCAGGATGCCGCGCTGCAGCCGGAGCACGGTGTTCATTTCATGCCTGTCGATAAATGCCTGGACCACAGCGGGCATACCGCCCACAACGGCATACTGCAGCAGCAGCTGGCGGAGCTGATGATGCAGCGCGTCCGCCACGGGCGTTTCATTTTTCAGGCATTCATCCAGGTATTCGATGACATGGCCGCTGATGCCGTTGGCCCACAGGAATTCTTCAAAGTCCAGCGGATACATTTCTTCGACCTGTTCATATCCGACGGGGATGGATGCCGGCCGTTTGCCATAGCCCCTGACGCCAAGCAGCGATCCGGTGCCAATCACATCATACCGGCCGTCCAGGGCAAAAAACTTGAGCGCCGTCCGCGCTTCGGGACATTCCTGGATCTCGTCGAGGATCAGTACCGTGTTTCCCGGCTCAAAGACAGCCTCCGGCCCCAGCAGCGCGGAAAGCAGCATGGTCAGGTGATCCACTTCCAGCGATCCGGAAAACACGGAGGCGTAGTGCCTGTTTTCATAGAAATTCAGATAGATCTCATGGGCATAATTCTCCCGGGCAAACTGACGGACCGAAAAGGTCTTTCCGCATTGCCGGCAGCCCTTCAGGATCAAAGGCTTGTGGTCCTTTGTTTCCTTCCAATGCTTCAGGACCGACGCAATTTTTCTTTTCAGCATACGCTGCCCTCCTTTGCGCACAGTCCTAGTATACAGGCAGAAACAATATTTTTCAAGGGAGTTTTTGGCGAATACGAATATTTTTCAAGGGACTTTTTGACGGAATGATCAACTTTTTCAAGGGAGTTTACGCGCCGCCCCGCGCTTCTGCAAGCTCCTCGCTCAGGATCCCGACGTCCCATGCCACCGGCTGTTCCTGCGCGTCCAGGAACTCATAGGGGCGTTCGAGGGGCGTGGGGATACCCTCGCCGCGGCCGGCGGGGACCTGGAGGCCGAAGGGCTCGCCGTGCCGGATCGCCCGGACATAGTCGAATATGCTCTCCCACGGGCGGTCGAAGACCACGCCGTACAGGCCGGCGACGCGACCGGTATAGTGCATGTCGGTGCCGGCGGTCAGGGGATAGCGGTAGTGGCGGCCGTACGCAAGGCCGTAGATGTCATCCACGGGACGGTTGCCGCAGTTGTAGGCCTCGACCGCGTGGACGCAGGTGTTCAGTGAGATTTTGACGACGTAGTCGCGCACGCGGAAGGGATGCGCCAGCACGACGCAGCCGCCGAGGGCCTCGACCTCGTCGAACCACCTCCGGCGGCCCCAGGTATACACGTCCGGATGGTCCAGCAGCCATTGCCTGTCCGGCCCGTAGATCAGCGCCTCGTCGTTGGCAAACTGCTGCTCAATGCCGAAAAACACCTTGAAGCCCCGGCGGATCCCTTCGTCCAGGGCCGCTTCGTAGCCGCGGCAGTACGCATCCACCTGCTGCGCCCAGGGTGCGCTCCGGTCCGGGACATAGGACGAGTTTCCGTAAAAGTGGTCGGTGACCACGATCCCGTCGTAGCCGTGGTCCATGTAAAAGGGGATGTACTCCCGCGCCGGCGTCCGCCCGCAGCGGCTGCTCTCGTCCGTGTGGAGGTGCGTCTCATAAAGGTAAGGCATGGCGGTATCTCCTTCGCAAACGCTGCTCCCAAAGGCAGCGCCTCTGGGAGCAGCGG
>CACXEB010000419.1 GCA_902766515.1 uncultured Eubacteriales bacterium | reverse complement strand
CGTGCGGGGCGGCATCCGTTCGCGTCCGCTCGGGGACATCCGGGAGGAAGCCCTCCGCCTGTGCCGGGCGGGATACCGCGAACTGGTCATAACGGGCATTCACCTGACCAGCTACGGCCGCGATCTGGGAGAGAATATCACCCTGAACGACGCGGTGGAGGCGGCAGCCGCTTCCGGGGTCGAACGCATCCGCCTCGGCAGCCTGGAGCCCGTCATTGCGACGGACAGTTTCATTCAACGGTTGAAAGAAGTCCCCGCCGTCTGCCCGCAGTTTCACCTGGCGCTGCAGTCCGGTTCGGACGCGGTGCTCCGGCGCATGCGCCGGCGGTACACCGCACAGGAGTTCATTGAGGCAGCACGGCGGCTGCAGGACGCTTACCCGGGATGCGCGCTGACGACGGACATCATTACGGGATTTCCGGGGGAGACGGAAGAGGATTTCGGACAGACCTGCCGGATGGTCCGCGATGTCGGGTTTGCGAGGATCCACGTATTCCCGTTCAGCGCCCGCGCCGGTACGCCGGCCCAGCGCATGCCGGACCAGTTGCCGAAGAATACCCGGGAATGCCGGGCGAGGCAGCTGATCCAAATCGGGCGTGACGTCGCCGCGGCATGGGCCCAAACACAGCTGGGCCGCGTTCGCCCGGTGCTGGTCGAAGACCGGGAAAACGGCCTGTACCGGGGATATACGCCGGAATACGCGCCCGTGCTGCTGCCGGAAGCGGCGCCGGGGGAAATCGTTCCAGTCCGGCTGACCGAATGGACGGATGGATCATTTTCCGGACAGCTTGTCAATGACGGAGGATTATGATACAATAGCAGCGTCATGGGACAAACGTGCAATCACAGATCATTTGAAATTCGAGGTTGAAGCGGATGCAGACCCTGGATGACCACGGATGGATTATCGAAATCGGAGAGGATCAGGAGGCGGTGCTCACGGAACGGGTGGGCGCGGCCGCCTGTCTCTGCCTGCCGGTCCGGGTCTCTGGTTATCCACTGACCTCGATTGAACCTGACGCCTTTGACCGCCTTGAAGCATTGCAGGCGTTTGAGCTGGAGGAAGGACATCCGTCCTTCAGCGTTCGGGACGGCGTGCTGTTTGACCGGACGGGGGAACGCCTGATCCGGTATCCGATGGCCCGGATGGAGGATACGTACGAGGTGCCGCCGACGGTGCGGACCATCTGCGCCCATGCTTTCCTGGGAGCCGCCCATCTCCGGCGCCTCGTGATCCCCGAGGGCGTGGTCAGCGCGGAAGCGAGGGCATTCAGCGACTGTCCCCAGCTGGTCGATGTGACGGTGCCAGGATCGCTCGTGAACGTAGGCCATGAAGTGTTCCGCGGCAGTTTCAGGCTGAACGGCATACAGATCGCTCCGGACCATCCGGTCCTGCGCCTGGAGGGCGACTGCCTGGTCGACAATCAGGAGCGGATCCTGCGGCTTTGCCTGCCGGGCCGCGGAACGGTTTCCCTGGATGCGCCGGAGGATATCCGTTTTGTGGATGATTACGCGTTTTATGGCTGCGATGCCCTTGAAAAGATCCATTTCCACCACGGGCTGCGGACGCTGGGCAGGTACGCGTTTTATCACTGCGAAGTCCTGAAAACGGTGGAGCTGCCGGACGGGCTCCGCAGTATCGGTTCCAGGGCGTTTTCGGGGTGCGGGCATATGAAGCAGCTGTACATCCCGGACAGCGTGACCTCCATTGAGTATAAGGCCTTCAACAACTGCAGCCGGCTGGTGCTGCTGGTCAATAAAGGATCATATACGGATCGCTACTGCCGGCAGTTCGGTTTCCCGTGCCGCCATCGCATCCAGTGGCCATGGGAAAAGAATACCTGACGGGGAGGTGCTCATTTGCTCAGGAAATCAGACAGCGGTCTGTTCGAGTATTCGCTGACCTCGGAGGATACTGTCCGGATCATCGGCTATCATGGGCCGGATACCGTGCAGGTGCCCGCCGAACTGAATGGCCATCCCGTCCGTGAGATTGGACGGGAGGCTTTCTCGGGCCAGAAAACGATCACGGAGATCCAGCTGCCGGAAGGTTTGGAAATGATCCGAAGCGGCGCGTTCGCCGGATGCATCAGTTTAAGGACGATCCGGCTGCCCAGGTCGCTCCGGACGCTGGAAGAGGGGGCTTTTGTCCGCTGCGTCAACCTGAAGCGGATCGAGGTGGACGACGAAAACGACGCCTACCAGACCCATGACGGCGTGCTGTTTGACCGGCGCGGCCGGCTGCTGTGCTGTTATCCCGCCGGCAGGGCGGAGAGCGTTTATGAGATTCCTCTGGGCGTTTATGCGATTGCCGACCATGCCTTCAGCTGGAGCCAGTCCCTGAGGCAGATCCAGATGCCGCCGGGCCTGGTGTGGATCGGGGAGGAAGCGTTTGCCTACTGCGTTCAGCTGGCGCAGGCCGACCTGCCCCATGGCGTGACGGAGGTCGGGCAGCGCGCGTTCATGGGCTGCGGCAGGCTGGAATCTGTCCGTCTGCCGGGCACCCTGACCTCCCTGGGCGCGGAAGCATTCAATGGATGCAGCCTGCTGCAGGAAATCGTGTTTCCCTGTATGCTGACCCAGCTGGAGGACGGTGTCTTCGGCGATTGCTCCAGGCTCATGGCCATGGAGCTGCCGGAGGGCATGGGACGCCTGGGGGACGGCGTGTTCTCCGGCTGCACGTCCCTGATCAGCGTCAATCTGCCGGTCGGGCTCCAGAGCATCGGCGCGGACGCGTTCCGGAACTGTACAGCGCTTCAGGTGCTGGAGATCCCGCCGGAGGTGGTCCGCGTCGGCAGGGGCGCTTTCAGCGGCTGCCGCCGGTTGGTCGTCATTACGTCAAAAGGCTCGGCCGCCTGGCAGGAAGCCAAGCGGGATCATGTCCGCTGGCGGTCGGCAGGCGTGTTTTCACGCAGGCTGGCCAGGCATCGCCGCTCGTCATAAAAAAGAAATCAGGATTTCAAGACCGATCCCAATCAGAATCAGGCCGGCCAGCACGGACGCCCAACGGGTGATGTGCTGGCCGGCCTTTTGTCCGATCCGGATGCCGATCAGGCAGAGCGCCAGCGTCACCAGTGCGATGATCACGCCGCTCAGGAAGGCTTCCGGCGGCGTATATTCCGCCAGGGCGAAGCCTGCGGACAGCGCGTCAATGGAAGCGGCGAAACCCTGGATCAGCAGCATGGAAGGTCTGAGTGCGATGGGCACTTTGCTTTCCTCATCCGCATGCAGGCGGGGGTACGGGTCCATGTCAATGCGGTTTGCAAAAATGCATACAGTGATTCTTGTGCTCCCGCCGCGGGTGTGATAAGATGGTCCGGACGATGAAAATGACCTTGCGGTGAGATGACCGCTGAAAGGAAGGATGAACCCGATGAAGAAGGAAACGATACGCTGCGCGAATCCGTATATGCCGCTGTGGGAACATGTCCCGGACGGGGAACCCCGCGTGTTTTCCTACGGCGGGGAAACCCGGGTCTATGTCTACGGATCCCATGACACGGAGAAAACGCAGTACTGCGGCCGGGATTACGTGGTCTGGTCTGCGCCGGCGGACGACCTGACGAACTGGAAATGCCATGGTTCCTGCTATCACGCGGCGGATGACAGCGTCCTCTTTGCACCGGATGTGGTGCAGAAGGGGGATACCTACTACATGTACGCCGCGGAAGCGAAGGGTTCCCGCATCATGGTCGCGCGGTCCGAATGCCCCTGGGGGCCTTTTACGAATCCGGTGAAAACGGACCTGGGTTTCGATCCGGGCGTGCTGGTGGACGATGACGGCCGCGTCTACGCGTATTGGGGCTTCTGCAAATCCTGGTGCGCCGAGCTGAACGACGATATGGCGACCATCCGGGAAGGCACGCTGAGGGAGCATCCGATTGCGCACTGCCGTGCCAGCTGGGCGCAGGACGACGGCCATGACGGAGAGGATGCCTTTTTCGAAGCCTCCAGCCCCCGAAAGATCTTCGGGAAATATGTGTATATCTATTCGAAACGGGTGGAGAAGGACGTTCCAGGGCTCGGCGTCCATGGACCGTGCAACGGTTTCCTGTCCTATAAATGGAGCGACAAGCCGCTGGATGATTATCGGGGCGGCGGGGATATCAGCTTCAACGGCGGCGAGATCCTGCTGGACCCTGACGGCCGGGGCACGATGACGTACCGCTGGGGCAACAACCACGGCTCCGTCATGCAGGTCAACGGACAGTGGTACATCTTCTACCATCGCCAGACCGGGAAGGACGAATTCGCCCGCCAGGCGATGCTGGAACCCATCGACGCTGCCCAGGACCGGGCCGGCGCGGTGTATCTGGGAAAAGTGACGTACAGGGAGGGAGAGCCGGTCGCTTCCGGCCCGGTTGAAATGACCTCGCAGGGACCGCATATCAACGGGCTTGACGCGCGAAAATGGATTTCCGCCGGCTATGCCTGCCACCTGTACGGCGGCCGCCTGCCTGCTTATATCCAGCCGGTATATGAAATGACCGACACCGTGTCCGCGCCGGTGGCGGCGCTTTCGGACGGCCTGTCCGTCGGATTCCGTTTTCTGCAGTTTGGCCGCAACACGCCCCGCACTGTCACGGTATGCCTGGAAGCGAAGGAGCCGATCAGCATCAGCGTCCGGACGGCGTCCCGCTCCGGCAAGGAGATCGCGCGCCTGGAAGCCCTTCCCGGACAGAAATCGGTCACCGCGCCCCTGTCCGCCCCGATAATCGGCCGGCAGGCGATCTACTTTGTCTTCTCATGCGGATCAGACAAAGATTGCGGCAGCTTTGACCGGTTCACCTTCGACTGATCCCGTTTTTCCGCCCTCCGGCAGGAGCTGACCGGCCGACAGGCGAAAAAGCGACAAAGGAAAAGCCCGAAACCGTAAAGATTTCGGGCTTTCTTTTGGTCTGGGTGGAGAGATTCGAACTCTCGACCTCTTGAACCCCATTCAAGCACGCTACCAAGCTGCGCTACACCCAGATCAGGGTTCCTGCCGCCGGATGCGCTCCTGACTCTCTCAGGCACCGTTTCCGGCAACGAAGTGGAGTATAGCACAATCCGGTCGTGATGTCAAGAGCCGGCCAAGACTTTTATACGGGATCAGATGGCGGGATCAGATGACACGCCTGCAGCGCCTCTGCCGGCGAACTTAAGGGTTTAATACACAGACTACCGCTTCAGCCTGCAATCATTCCTTCCGCCTTTCGGAACAAAAAAGAAAAGCCCTCGATTTTCAAGGACTTTCATGCGATGGCTCCGATTGGACTCGAACCAATGACACTCCGGGTATGAACCGAATGCTCTAGCCAGCTGAGCTACGGAGCCAGGTGGTTGCGGGGGAGGGACTTGAACCCTCGACCTCCGGGTTATGAGCCCGACGAGCTACCAAACTGCTCTACCCCGCGATGAGGCGCCTCTCAGAAGCGCAGGCATATAATAACGCACTTTCCGGAATCTGTCAACTATTTTTTTTATTTTGTTAACAGAATTGTAAGCAAAACAACATCACTGTTCATTGACTTGACTGGGACGATGTGATAATCTTTATACGATCACTCACCGAAATGGAGGTCTTTCGTATGAAGTTCACGCGCATTCTGGCTGCTCTGATGCTGACG
>CACXEB010000418.1 GCA_902766515.1 uncultured Eubacteriales bacterium | reverse complement strand
CGAGCCTCTCGAGCGCTTTCTTCTTTTTGTCCCCCTCGAGCAGATACAGGTCGGGATCCGCCGTAGTAATTTCGCCGGTCATCAGCAGGCTGCCGTCCGGCAGGAGCCTGAAGCTGCCCGCGTCCAGCGGAAACTCATACGCCTTTTCCGCTTCGCCGCCGGTAAGGGGCAGGCGGTACAGCACGGTGGACGCCGCCTTGTCTTCCTTGTCCTGGTCCTTTTTCTGTTCGCCGCGCCGGTCGGTGGCGAAGAGGAGGTGCTCCGCGTCCTCAAAGAAAAACTCCCCGACTTTGCCGTCGCTGACCATCGGGCGGTCGTCATCGCCGGCGCGCAGCCTGAGCCGGCTAACATATTCCTTCTTTTCACGGTCAATGCAAGTCAGCACATAGGCCAGCTTCCCGCCGTCCGGGGAAAATGACAGGGAGGAAAGCATCCGGAAATCCATAAAGGTATCCAGTCCGATCTTTTTCATCGCGTTCTCCTTTCACACGCCGCCATGGTCGTAATAATATGCCTCCGCTTCCTCGTAATCGAAGAAGTCGTCGTAATACCAGTCGTAACAATCCTCGGGGTTCGTAAAATCGCTGACGGAGGGATCATGATCGGTGACCGGCTGCCTCCCGGTTTTCTGCTTTGCGGACGATCCGGCGGCGCCGCGATGATCCCAGACCTCCGTGACGATGCCCCCGATGCACCGGGCGGTGAATATGCGCCTGCCGCCCTCGTAGAAATCGTAAAGGTTGGCGATCAGCTGCTGCCCGTTTTTCACCTCGCGGTTATGCCGGACTTCATCGGAAGCCCTGCCGAGTGAGGTCTTATGGATATCGTACTCCGACATACCGACGTAGGGAACGCCCTTGCGGATCTTTTCCTCCTCCGCCTTTCGCTCCCGTTCCCGGACCGCCTTTTGATGCGCCTCGTATTCCTGCTTCGCCGTTGTCCTGAACGCGGCGATGGCGGCCATCCGCTCCGGCGTTTGATGACTGAACGACGCGCGCTCCAGCAGCCGGTAAGCATACAGGCTGTCGCCGGCCTCGTACCGCCCGTACGCCTCGCACAGAAGCAGCAGCCCGGCCGTGTCCCGGTAGCTGCTGTCCCTGATGGTCTCCAGCAGCTCCCCGGCCTGCGCGTACCGGCCGTCAGCAATCATGATCTCCGCTTGCCGGTATACGGAAGCCGTTTTGACATGGCGACAGACAGCCGCGGCGATCAGGCACACCAGCGCGCAGCCCAGGGCGATCAGCGTTCCCCTGATCACTTTCCGCGCCGGTTCCGACACATTGAATCTCCGCTCCATGGCTGTCTGAATCTCCCCCCGTTCGCGCGAGCCGCTTCACGCTGCACGGCATTTCCCGCCGTCCGACGTCCGGCGTTCCCATCCGGATTATAACACACCTGCGCTGCAAATGCATTATGAAATGCAAATACCGGCCGTGTGTATACAGCGTAAAAACAAATTGACGCTGATGGTTGGCGGTGATATACTTTTTTCTGCTGAATCCGGCTTTTTCAGCGACAACTGTTGACTGCCGCGACGATTTCCTGATATACAGTGTACTGCCCGTGAGAGGAGACCATCGACCATGCCGCTGGGATTATTTTGAAAAGGTCATGGTTGATTTTTATGAAGCCAAACTCAAATCATCACAAAAAGGAGGCCTTCACAATGTACGGTTTTCAGTATTATACGCCCACCAAGGTGGTATTCGGCAGGGGTACAGAAGCGCGGGTCGCGGAGCTGATCCGGGAGTTCGGCGGGAAGAAGGTGCTGATCCATTACGGGGGCGGAAGCGTCATCCGGTCCGGGCTCCTGAAGAAGGTGACGGATACCCTGGACCAGGCGGGGATCCCCTATGTCACGCTGGGCGGCGCGGTGCCCAACCCCCGCCTGGGGCTGGTGTATGAGGGCATCGACCTCTGCAGAAGGGAGGGCGTCGACTTCCTGCTGGGGGTCGGCGGCGGAAGCGCCGTCGATTCCGCGAAAGCGATCGGGTACGGCGTAGCCAACGGGGGCGACGTCTGGGACTTTTACGATCACAAGCGCAAGGCGGCCGCCTGCCTGCCGCTGGGCGTGATCATGACGATTGCCGCCACGGGCAGCGAGATGAGCGACTCATCCGTCATCACGAAGGAGGAAGGCCTCATCAAGCGCGGCTACAGCAGCGATTTCGGCCGGCCGAAGTTCGCGATCATGAACCCGGAGCTGACCATGACCCTGCCGGATTACCAGACAGCCTGCGGCTGCACCGATATCATGATGCACACCATGGAGCGCTATTTCACCAACGGCGGCAATATGGAGATCACGGACGCGCTGGCGGAGGGCCTGCTCCGCACCGTGATGAAAAACGCCGAGATCCTGGTCCGGGATCCCCGCAACTACGACGCGCGGGCGGAAATCATGTGGGCCGGCAGCCTGTCGCACAACGGGCTGACGGGCTGCGGAAGCGACGGCGGCGACTGGATGGCGCACAAGCTGGAGCACGAGCTGGGCGGCCTGTACGACGTAGCGCACGGCGCCGGGCTTGCTGCGGTCTGGGGCAGCTGGGCGCGGTACGTCTGCAGGGACTGCCTGCCGCGCTTCCGGCAGTTTGCGGTCAACGTTATGGGGATCGCGCCCGTGGGCACGGACGAGGAGATCGCGCTCAGGGGCATCGAAGCCCTGGAGGACTTCTTCCGGCGGATCCATATGCCCACCAGCCTGAAGGAGCTCGGCGTCGCCGCGACGGACGAAGACCTGGCGCTCATGGCCCACAAGTGCGCGGTGGGCGTCGGCGGTGCCATGGGCTCGGCCCGCCTGCTCCACGAGGAAGATATGCTGGCGATCTTCAGGGCGAGCCGGTGACCCGGTCAGGCCGGACAACCGGAAAGAACGAGGAGAAACCATATGCTGATCCGACAGGCATCCTGGATTTCACTCAGGCAGGCCGCGTCCACGACGGTGCCTGTCTTCCGCCGGGTATTCCCCTGCAGGAAGGCGCTCCGCGCCGCGGAGCTGCAGGTGACCTGCGACGGCGTTTATGAAGCGGTGCTGAACGGCGAACGGGTAGGCGATTTCATCCTGGCGCCCGGCTGGACAGAGTACCGCAAGCGCCTGCAGGTCCAGTCCTACGACATAAAGCGCCAGCTGAAGGCGGACAATACGCTGGAAATCACCGTTGCCAACGGCTGGTACCGCCGCACAAACGCGCCCTGGACCGGCACGGAGAACCCGGACGAATTCCTCCCGCCCATGCTGATTGCGGCCCTGCGGCTGGTCTACGAGGACGGCGCCGAGGAGACGATCCTGACGGACAGCCGCTGGGAAGCTGCCGAAAGCGAGGTCACGCTGAGCGGCATCTTCATCGGCGAGGATGTCGACATGACCCGCGTGCCGGTCTTTGAGCAGGCCGTGGTCTGCGATTATCCGAAGGACGCGCTGATCCCCCAGGAAGGCCCGGAAGTCCGCGAGCAGGAAACCGTGTTCCCCCGCGCTTCCTTCCGGACGCCCCGCGGGGAATGGGTGATCGACTTCGGGCAGAACGTGACCGGCTATATGGCCTTTGAAACGGACGCGCACGCCGGCGAGCGGCTGTCCGTCTCGACGGCCGAGGTGCTGGACAGGGACGGCAATTTCTATACGGCCAATTACCGCTCCGCCCGGAGCCAGCTGCACTATGTCTGCCGGGAAGGCCGCCAGGCCTACAAGCCCCGGTTCACGTTCTTCGGGTTTCGGTACCTGCGGATCGACGAGGCCCCGGCGGGCTTCACCGCTGAAAACATCCGCGCCGTGGTACTCCACTCCGAGATGCGCCGCACCGGCTGGCTGACAAGCAGCGATCCGATGCTGAACCGGCTCTTCAGCAACATCCTCTGGAGCCAGAAAGGCAATTACCTGGACATCCCCACGGACTGCCCGCAGCGGGACGAGCGGTACGGCTGGACAGGCGACGGACAGATCTTCTGCCGTACCGCCACCTACCAGTACGACGTGCGGCAGTTCTTCCGCAAGTGGCTGGCGGATGTCCGGGCCGCCCAGCATGAAAACGGCTGGGTGCCGGAGGTCGTGCCCAGCCTGACCGCCTACAGGCCCGGCGGCGGCGCATGGTCGGACGCGGTCACCATCATTCCCTGGCAACTGTACGAGACCTACGGGGACGTCTCCTTCATCTTCGACATGTACGAAGCGATGGTGAAATGGATCGGCTATATTCCCACCGTATCCACCACGGAAAACCTGTGGACGGGCTGCTGGACCTACGGGGACTGGCTCGCGCTGGACGCGCCGGAGGATTACCGCCCCGCGACCATCGAGCTGTCCAAGCGCGGGTACAGTGACGACGATCTCATCTGCAGCGCCTTCTACGCCAACGCCGTGAACATCGTGATCCGCGCGGGCACCCTGCTCGGAAAGGATGTCAGCGGGTACAAAGCCCTGCATGCCCGCATCGTATCCGCCTACCGGGAGCGGTTCGGCGCCCGGCTGAACACGCAGACGGAAAAGGTGCTGACGCTCCATTTCAACCTGACCGACGAGCCCCAGCGGCTGGCGGACGCCCTGGCGGAGCAGATCGTGGCCTGTGGGACAAAGCTCCAGACAGGACTGCTGGGAACACCTTACCTGCTGCACGAGCTGAGCCGGTACGGGCACGCGGACCTCGCCTGGTCGCTGCTGCTGCGCAAGGAATATCCCGGCTGGCTGTATTCGGTATCCAAAGGCGCGACCACCGTGTGGGAGCACTGGGACGGCATCAGGCCGGACGGTACGTTCTGGGACGACGATATGAACTCGTACAATCATTACGCGTACGGCTCCGTGGCGGATTGGGTGTTCGGCGTCGCGTGCGGCATCCAGCCGGCAGCCGCTGGGTTTGCCCGCCTGCGGATCGCGCCGCAGCCCGATCCCCGCGTGAACAGCCTCTGCGCGGTGCTGGACACGGCGCACGGCCGGGTGCGCTCCGCCTGGCAATACACGGACGTCGGGATCCGGTATGAGATCGACTGCCCCGTTCCGGCGCTGATCGTGATCGACGGCCGTCAAAAGCAGGTCCCCGCGGGACGGTATATTTTCGGGGAGGTATGAAACAGATCCCGCAAATCACTTGCGTCAGCGTGATTTGCGGGATCTGTGTTTTCCGTTTCGTTATTGAAGGGGAGAGATCGCGTCCAGGATGGTTTTTTCCAGGGCTTCCCGGCCGTAGCTGTCCACGGCCGCTTTGTTCTTTTCCCCGTGGGTCAGGTTGCCCGCGCCGCCGATGCAGCCGTTCACGCAGGCCATGCCCTCGATGAAGTTGGCGTCCAGCACATTCTTGCTCTTTTTCAGCAGCGCCATTTTGCATTCCTCAATGCCATCGCAGGCGCAGGCTTTCAGCTGGAAGTCGTCCAGGTGCTGCTCCTTGAGGCCCTCGGCCACGGCATCGGACAGACCGCCGCTGCGGGCGAAAATGCGGCCGAAGTAGCTCGCATTGTCCAGCACATCCTCCGGCAGCGTGGTGATGTCGATATCCCGGCTGTCCAGGAGCGCCTGCAGTTCCTCAAAGGTGATCGCGGCGTCCACATAGGGTTTCACGTCGTCGAGCTGCACCTCAGCCTTCTTGGCCGTGCACGGGCCGATGAAGACGATCCTGACGTTTTCCTCATGCTCCTTGATGTATTTGGCGATGGTGGCCATGGGCGACAGGTTGTGGGAGATATAGGGCACCAGCGCCGGGAAGGCGGTTTTGACATAGCGCACAAAGGCCGGGCAGCAGGAGGAGGTCAGGAAGCCCTTTTCCACCAGCTCCTTCGATTCGGCCTGGGCGACCATGTCCGCGCCCAGGGCGGCCTCGATGACGGTGTAGAAGCCCAGCGCCTTGATGCCGGAGATCACCTGGCCCAGCTTGGCGTAGTTCAGCTGGCTGCCAATGGCGGGCGCCACCAGGGCGTAGACCTTGTACCGGGTGTTCTCCTTGCTCTTTTTCAGCATGTCGATCACATTGATGATGAAGGACCGGTCGGTAATCGCGCCGAAGGGGCACTGATACACGCACGCGCCGCACTGAATGCACTTTTCGTCATCGATTTTGGCGGCGTTGTCGTCATTGATGGAAATGGCCTTGATCTTGCAGGCGTTCTGGCAGGGGCGCTTGCGGTTCACGATGGCGCTGTAGGGGCAGACCTTGGCGCACTGCCCGCATTCCACGCATTTCGTTTTGTCGATATGCGCCTCGTGCCGGTGGTCAAAGGAAATCGCTCCGCGCTTGCAGGCGTCCTCGCAGCGGTGGGCCAGGCAGCCCCGGCAGGAGTCGGTCACCTGATAGCCCACGGCCGGGCAGTCGTCGCAGGCGATATCGATCACCTGGATGATATTGCCGCTGTTTCCGCCGCCCATGGCCAGCTTGACGCGTTCCGCCAGAATTGCCCGCTCCTTGTATACGCAGCAGCGCATCGTCGGCACTTTTCCGGGCACAATCGTCTTGGGAATATCCAGAATATGATCCAGCAGGGTATCGTTCCAGGCATGGCGGGCGACTTCCCGCAGCACCTTGTATTTGAGAAGCTGAACCTTTGTATCGAACTTTTGCATATTCTCTCCTTAGAAATAGCTGACTTTGATACGTTTTCCCATCTTTTTCAGTGCTTCCGACAGTTCCTGCACCAGGTTCATCTTGATATTGAAGTTGATGGGCAGGTCAGGATTCTGGTGAGCCGGGTTGACGGCCTTGCCCACATAGAAGTTGATATCGGTGGCCTCCTCAAACAGCAGGCGGCTGATCTGAGACGCGCCGTCCTTCCCGTCGTTCCAGGCTTCATAGCGTTTGTTTTCCCCGATATAATCCCTCGCGTATTCCACCACCCGGTTCACGGTGATCACGCCCTCCGTCACCAGGTCGACGCCCTCCAGGAAGGCGATGGGCGGAATATCGCCCTCAAAATCCAGCGAGGCGCGCAGCGGCTTGTTCAGCCATTTCGCCGCGATGGAGGAGGTGGTTCCGCCGCAGATGATGTGCTTTCCTTCCTTGGAGAAAAACAGGCTCATCATCCGGTTGCCGTCATCCCGATTGCTGGGCGGCCCGAAGAGCATGTTCATCGGAACCCGCTTCCGGATGCGCACCACGCAGGCGGTGGTATCATCCCCCGGCTCGCCTCCGTAGAGCTTGTTGCACTCGTCCACCAGCAGGGTGGACAGGTTTTTGGCCGTGTAGCCGCACAGCGTCATGGCTTCCATAAAGGGAATGATATCTTCCCGCTTCCAGCCGAAATTGTAGGCGTTTCCGATTCCCGCGTGGGGGCAGCCGTCGCTCATGGCGATGAATACGTCGTCCTCCTGCAGCCGGATCAGGGAGCGGACGATCTTCTTGCCCCCGATCGTGGTTTCCGTGCGGGGATATTCCCAGTTTTCGCCGTTTCGCAGGACGATCACCTGGGGATTGTCGTACTGGATCAGCTCGGCCGTCTGGTTGCGGATCAGCCGGATGATGGTGAAGGTGGAATAGGCCACGCCGCGCACCGAACACACGGGCAGCGTATCGGCGATGGTCTCCACGCATTCCTCGATGGATAATCCCGCGGCCAGCATGGTGGAAATGATTTTGCTGGTGAGGGTAGACAGGATGCTGGCTTTCACACCGCTGCCCATGCCGTCCGCCAGTACGATCACCGTGGAGCCGTCCTCCTGCTCCACTACCTCTACATGGTCACCGCAGAGCTGCTCGCCCTCATGGTTTATACTCTTATATCCGATATCACAGGTCAGATCATTCATTGTTAATAGACTCCTTCAGCTTAGACAGGGCGATCTTGGTCTCGGCGGCGGTCTCACCAAGCAGGCTGGCGATCTCCTGTACGATGCGCATCTGCTTGTCCACCACCTTGTCGGCCACCTCCACGGTCTGGCGGCTGATCTCCTCCCGCTGGCGGCGGGCTTCCTCCTCGTCGCTGACGTCGCGCATGATG
>CACXEB010000417.1 GCA_902766515.1 uncultured Eubacteriales bacterium | reverse complement strand
TCTCTTCCAGCAACCGCACGATCTCCGCCGCGCAGGGGGAATCGTCCCGCCACCCGGGGATCGCCGTCTCCGCCCCCGCGCATCCCACAATCATCCCCGCCAACACGAGCGCTATCCAAATCACATGACGTTTCATCGGTCCATACTCCTTCCAATCCTGATACCGTCCTGAATCTTCATGCCGGATTTCCCCGTCCCTGACGGATTGTCTTTCAAAACCTTTGGCTTTCGGCAGGAGACCCTACTTATGGTATTTTTCCCCCGCCAGGATCTTCCGGGCGCGGTACAGCTGCTCGAGCAGCATGACGCGGGCGAGCTGGTGCGGGAAGGTCATCCGGGACATGGACAGCTGCTGGTCCGCCCGGGCGATGACCGCGTCCGACAGGCCGAGGGAGCCGCCGATCACAAAGACGGTCCGGCCGCCCCGCAGGCCGCGCTCCCGCAGCAGGGACGCGACGCCCTCGCTGGTGAGCTGCGGCGCGTCGATGCACATCGCCACCACATAATCCGCCGGCCGGATCCGGCGCAGCAGGGCCTCCCCTTCGCGGACCCTGATCTTCAGGCGGTCCGCGTCCGAGGCGTGCTCCGGCTCCGGCAGGTCGTCCACTTCAACGAGCTCCGGCTTGCTGTAGCGGGACAGGCGCTTCAGGTACTCGGCCGACGCGTCGCGCCAGTAGGCCTCCTTGAGCCGGCCGACGCAGAGGATCAGCTCAGCCATGGCGCGATCAGGGGGATGACGCCCAGCAGGCTGGCGCATACGTCGTCCACATAGGGCTTCAGGGCGTCCGTATAGGGCAGGCGGTCCGGCACCATGCAGGTACGCATGCCGGCAGCGCGGCCCGACTTCAGCCCGTTGGGCGAGTCCTCCAGCACCAGGCAGTCCGCGGGAGTGATTCCCAGCGCCTCCGCAGCCGCCAGGTAAATATCCGGCGCGGGCTTGGACCGGCGGATCATATCCCCGCAGACCAGGCAGTCAAACCGGTCGAGGAGGCCATGGCGCGCAAGGTGCGTCTCCACCAGCGCACGCTCCGTGCTGGACGCCACGGCGCGGGGGATCCGGCGCGCGTCCAGCGCGTCGAGCAGTTCCCGCACGCCGGGCTTCAGCGGCACATCGCCGCGGCGGGCGGCGGCGTCCATCTCCCGGCTATGGACCGCCAGCAGGGCTTCCGCGTCCAGCCCCGGCAGCGCGGCGCGCAGCAGGGTGACGCACTCCTCCCGGTTCACGCCCGTGATATCGTCCAGCAGCCTGTCGCTGATTTCCGCACCCATCCGCCGTCCGGCGTCCTTCAGGATGACGCGGGCGACGGTTTCGCTGTCCGTCAGCAGGCCGTCCATGTCAAAGATCACTGCCTGAAGCGTCATGGCCGATTGTCCTCCGTCCTGTCCAGCGCCGCGGCGCGGGCGGTATACCGCGCGAGCACGTCGGCGGATCGCCGCAGCGCTTCCCGCTCCTCTTCCGTCAGGGGCCATTCGACGATCCGCCGGATGCCCTCGCGGCCCACGACGCAGGGAACGCCGGCCTGGATGCCGTCAAGGCCGTATTCGCCCTGCAGCAGGACGGACAGGGGCAGGACGTCCCCGCTGTCCCTCAGGATGCTCGCGGCGAGGCCGGCCAGGGCCAGCCCGATGCCAAACTCCGTGGAGCCTTTGCCCTCAATGATGTCCATGCCGATCCGGTGCGTGCGCTCCAGAGCGTCCGCCGGGTCCACGCCCGGCACCTGCAGGGCGGGCACCCCGCCGATGAACGCCGCCGAGAAGGGGATCATGGAGCTGTCGCCGTGCTCCCCCAGCACCCAGGCCTGCACGGTCCCGCGGGCCAGGCCGGTCTGTTCGGACAGCACGCGCCGCAGACGCAGGGTATCCAGCAGCGTGCCGGTGCCGAAGCAGCGGAACCGCGGCAGGCCGAGGCCCTCACGGATACAGCCGGCGATGATATCGCACGGGTTGGTGATGGACACCACCAGGCCGCCCACGCCGATGGGCCGCAGCGTGTCCGTCAGGCCCCGGGCCATGCGCACCGAATCATCCAGCAGGTCGAGCCGGGTCTGGCCCTTCTCGCGGGGCTTGCCGATGGCCACGACCGTCAGGTCCGCGTCCGCGCAGTCCTCATACCGGCCGCTGCGGACCCGGACGGCCCGGTCGGGCCAGCCCGCGGCGTCGGCGATGTCGGCCGCCTGGGCCTCCGCCTTGCCCAGCACGATGTCCACCAGGACGATTTCGTGGAAGATTTCGCGCTCCGCCAGCGCCCGCGCGCAATGGGACCCCACGTGCCCCGCGCCGAGAATGACAGCCTTGCTGTTGGTCATGGGTTGAAACACCCCTTCCGTTGTCGTTCACCTGGTCCGCCCGGAAAAACAAACGCGCGTATTATACCACATCCGGGGGCAAATGAACAGCACCCCTCAGCAAATATCCCGCCTGCAATGCCGGTGGTTTGGCAAGTGAAGCAGATAATTTTTACAACTGTCTGCCACGCCGCCGACAGAACCGTATCAACAACTGCAGGCAGGTGATTCCGTCGCCCGCCGAAAACATGCAGGGGGGACCTGATCTTTATGAAGAAACCCTTCGTCATCGCAGCGCTGAGTTTCGTGGCCTCTATCGCCGCCATCGCCGTCATGGACCTGATCTTTGCGCTGGTTTCAGGCAGCCGGTGGACCGATACCGTCACGTCGCCGCCCCATGTGATCATGACCGTCGGGGTCGCGCTCCTCAGCGCCATCGTCGCCTTCGTAGAATCCAGAAGGAAAATCCTCGACCAGGACTTCCACCCCGCGCGGAACGTCAAGCACACCGCCTGACACACGCCGCGCAAACAACCGGGCCGTCACGGTCCGGCTTTTTTATTCATGCTCCCCGCCTGCGGCGCCGCGGGAACCTCCGGCACGATTGCAGTACGCGGGGCTTCCATTGTACCCGGTTTAAAAAATGTACTTGTATTTGGGGACATTTTCATGTATACTGGTCACTGAATATGGGAAAGGAGCGCCACCCAATGAACAGCATGAAGGACAGTCTCTGATCAACTGAATACAGGTGCATAGAATGATCGGGGAGTACAATCCTCTTGTTCAGTGTACCTTTTCAAGTAACTTCTGATCGTGGGAACCGCGGGATGCAGCCACATAAAGGAGCTGCTTCACTGCGGTATTATTATGCCTTTTTCAGCCGGCGAGGCAATATAAACGTGCAGCAGCCGCGATTGGAAAGCAAAACAGGAGAGAAACACAATGATACATCTGGAGAAGGTTACCTGCAAAAACGAAGAAGACGTCATCCGCC
>CACXEB010000416.1 GCA_902766515.1 uncultured Eubacteriales bacterium | reverse complement strand
GCATGACATGACGAAGCGCTACGCGGAGCGCGTCCGCGAGGCGGGCAGCAAGCGGGAGATCACCGAGGCGGCGCGCGACCTGGCGCGGGATGTGCTGGAGGCGACGGGGAACGAGGTCACCGACGAGAACGTCAGCAAGGTCATGGATGCGGCGGCGCTGGTCAACAGCGGAATGCAGCCGAACCAGGCGATTGCGGCTGTCGGTATGACGCCGGGGAAGAATAACCCGGCTGTTAACGATGCGCTGCGGATGCTGGGCGGACTGCAGGGCGAGCTCTTCACGCGCGGCGACGACGAATGGAACCGGCAGATCCAGTACGGGGAGGGGATGGACAAGGTTAAGTTTGCGATACACGATAGAGATAGCATAAAGGGATATATTGAGCGCGCCGAAGGCAGGCTGAAAGTATTGTCACCGATTAAAGAATTATCGACGAATCTTGACCTTCAAAAGTATTATGATCAAGGCGCGAGGTCGCTTATGGCAGCGCTGAAACTATGGGCAAGCGATTTTACTACAATTTGGGGAGGCAAGGTCCACAGGGATGACATTGGCGACATACTATTAACAGAAAAAGCATGGAGCAAAGGAATATCATATATAAAAACACAGCAGGAAGCTGTTGCTCTTGCTGCTGTACCAGATGTTTTGGCAAAAGGTATTGAAGTGGATTATCACACGGAGCATAAAGGAAGGGCCACAGTTGTAGAATCAAGGACGTTTGCAGCGCCAATAGAATTCATGCATGCAGATGGTACGAAAACAAAAGTATACATGGGCGTTACTGTGCAAAAAACGCAGGGAGATAATAGATATAAGGCTCATAGGGTACTGATGCCAGACGGAAACGAGGTAACAATAGGCATAAATATAACAGGAGCGGTACCCCAACAGCGGAGCCCCGTTAACGGTACTCAGGCTGTTGACACATCTCCTGTCAAATATAGTCTAACAGACTTGGAGGAGGATGTCAAGAAAAACAATCAGGCCCAGATGAAGGAAGCGGATGATCTGGGCATCACCAATTCTGACGGCGAGCAGCTGACACAGGCGCTGGAGGGAGGATCCGTCGTCAAGTACAGCCTTTCCAGCTGGGAACAGAGCGACAGGGAAAAGATCCGCAATAAGCTGATCAGCGCCGGCTTCAGCGGCAAAGACGTGGACAAGTGGATCGACGACGTCAACGGCATCGCGGCCATCATCGCGGCGGACAGGGGCAGGCTGGACTATAAGGCATCGGAAGTGCAGACATTCCTGAAGGATAACGCCGAATATGTGAAGACGCTGGACAGCTCCACGCTGTGCGCCAAGCGGCGGCTGTACCAGGGGACCTTTGATGCGATCCAGCACGCGCTGCCAAATACGGTGATCACGTCCGATATGCTCATCCAGCTGCGCAACATGATGGCGGAGCGCAACTATGAAACGCCGTGCGGCATCTGCTATGTGGAATCGCGCCGGCGGAACCTGGGTGTATTCACAGACAGATTCCTGAAGAATTACGAAGGGGACTCCACCGGCTACAAGCCGACCATGGACGACCTGACGACGACTGACGGGCTGGAAGCGCTGCGGGTAGAGCATCCGGAAGCCTATGAGGCGTATCGCGCAGCGATGGCAAAGACGGGAAGCAATAACCCCAAGGTGGTGCAGCCGCGGACGGAATACCGCAATGAGATCATGCAGCTGACACCGGGGCAGGTGGCAAAGATCTTAGAGATCGGCGGCCTGCGTGTACAATCGTTCTCCGAGAACGCGGAGGTCTACCTGCATCTATCCAAACAAAAAAGTCTTGACAATTAGAGTTACTCTATACTATAATAGCATTGTCAAACATTCATTCCAAGTCGTTTGGGGATACACTTCAAGCAGTTGTCTTTCTCAGGACAGCTGCTCCGATGAACCAAATGCGCATGCTGCTCCCGGGGAGGTTTCCGATGATTCTGAGTCCTAAGCGCGGCAACGGCGGGCACATCACAAGCTATACCGTCAACATCGGCTGCAAGGAGGCCCGTGACTGCGGCTTTATCGATGAAGACGGCAAGCGCGCCGCCATCAGAAAAACGGTTGACACGGACCGCAAGCGGATCATCTTCGAGCTGGAAACGAATGAACCCGGCGGCTCAGGCGAAGAAAAGACCGAAGTCTGATTCAGAGCTTAAAAGCCAAATGGGGGAAAGGTGTCGGACCGGGGACATGAACCATGGAATAGCATCCAAAAAGTCCTGGAAACGCAGGATATTTGATATCATCCAGCTCGGCAACGTCAGCGACGTGCCCAGCCGGGCTTTTGACTATTTTCTCGTGGCGGCTATCGTGCTCAACATCCTGGTCATGTTTCTGGAAACGTTCGACGGCCTGAAAAGATACCAGGGACTGTTTGACACGGTGGAAACAGTCACCATCATCATTTTCTGCGTCGAGTACGCCCTGCGGATCTTGACCGCGGAATACCTGTATCCGACGCGTTCCAAATGGAATGCGGTCGGGCGATTCCTGATCTCATACGACGGCGTGGTGGAACTGCTGACGATCCTGCCGTTTTTCTTCCTGAGCGGCGCCGTCGCGTTCCGGATGCTGCGGGTCGTGCGGATTTTCCATCTTTTCCGGATCAACACCAACTACGATTCCTTCAATGTCATCACGCTGGTGCTGAAGGAAAAGCGCAACCAGATCGCTTCGTCGCTGTTCATTGTGCTGGTCCTGATGCTGGCTTCGTCCCTGTGCATGTACAGCGTCGAACACCAGGCCCAGCCTGACAAGTTCAGGAACGCTCTTTCCGGCATGTGGTGGAGCGTGAGCGCGCTGCTGACGGTGGGGTATGGGGATGTGTATCCCATCACGGTCCTGGGCAAAGCCATGGCCGTCGTGATTTCTTTTTTGGGCGTCGGCGCCGTGGCGATCCCGACCGGTATCATTTCCGCGGGCTTTGTGGAACAGTACACGCAGGCGCAGGGCAAAAATGACAGCCTGCTGATGAGCCGGGTCAGCACGGTGACGGTGGGCCCGGATTCCCGGTGGCTCCGCAAATCCGTCAGCGAAATCCAGCAAGCCGAAGGGATTTCCATCCTGCTGATCCGTCGGAACGGAAAAGAAATCTCCCCGCAGCAGGAGGATTCCGATCCCGTCATCAAGCAGCATGACGTGCTGCTTGTCCTGAATCATCAATAAGAAACGTCAGAAAAGGATCCCCCGGGGAGAGTGGGATCCTTTTAATAACTATTCGCAAAAGAACGCTTTTACGAATAGATTGCCTTACTGAATGCCATATACGTCACGGCACTTCTCTTCCAGGTAATCCAGGTACACATTTGGATCAAACGTTCCGCCCAACGTTTCGTCCAGGATCTGCTTCGGCGTTTTCAAACTGCCGAACTTCCAGATGTGTTCACGGTTCCATTGATTGATCGGACTGAAATCGCCGTTTGCGAGCGCAGCGTCCACATCGACCGTCTCACGCATCTTTTTCAGGAACTGCGCGCCGTAAGCGCTCCCGAGCGCGTAGGACGGAAAATACCCGATCGCGCCGAACGACCAATGGCTGTCCTGCAGCACGCCGTGCCTGTCGTCCGGCACGTCGATGCCCAGGTATTCCCGGTACAGCCGGTTCCATTCCCCCGGCAGATCATGGACTTTCAGTTCTCCGGCCATGACCCGCTTTTCAAGCTCATACCGGATCATGACGTGCAGCGTGTACGTGACCTCGTCCGCCTCCGTGCGGATCAGCGACGGTTCGACGCGATTAACTGCCTTGTATACATCCTGCCAGTCGGCATCCGCCAGGCACTGCGGGAACAGTTCCTTCAGCGCCGGGAACAAATAACGGATAAATGCCTTGCTCCGACCGAGAATATTCTCATAAAAGCGGCTCTGGCTCTCATGAATGCCCATGGACACGCCGCCGTCCAGGACCGTGTAAGCCAGCTGCGGGTCCGAGCCGGTATCGTACAGCGCGTGTCCGCCCTCATGGATCACCGAATACATGGAATAGGTATAATCGTCCGGATAATAATGCGTCGTGATCCGCTCGTCAAAATGAGAGCCCAGGCTGGTAGTGAACGGATGCTCGGTCGTGGACAGCCCCACATGCTCCGTGTCCAGCCCGATGACGGCCATCAGCTTTTTCGCGAGCTTCTCCTGGTCGGCGTCGTCGAAATGCCCCTTGATAAACCGGTTGTCCACCTGCGGCTTCCGGCTGACCGCGTGGATCATGGGCACCAGGCGCGCCCGCAGCTGTCCGAAAAAGGCATCGCAGACCGCGCGGCTGACGCCCGGCTCATACTCGTTCAGCCAGTAGTCATACGCGTCCTGCTCCGGCGCGGCGTAATGGGCAAACCGGACGGCCGTTTCAAACATTTTTTCGAGATACGGCTCAAACAGCGCAAAGTCAGACGTTTCCTTCGCCTGGTGCCACTTGTCCTGCGACTCGACCACCAGCCGCTGGTAAGCGATGAACTCATCCATCGGGATCTTCTGCCGGAACCTAATGTCCTTAAGCAGCAGCCAGACCATGCGGCGCTCTTCGTCGTTCAGCGCATCCTTCCTGCCGTCCAGGTATTCGAGCAGGCTCACCGTCTCCGCGCTGGTAGACAGCTTGTATACTTCCTCTTCCAGGATCCCGATGGCGTGCGCGCGGTTTTCCGCGGTGCCCTTCGGCGCCGTCGTGTCACCGTCATAATTCAGCAGGCTCAGCGCGTGATCATACGCGCTCATCTTTGCCTGCAGCGCCATCAGCTGTTCCCGTGCCTCCGTCAGTTCCATCAGCAGATCATCATCCTTTCCCCCGTTTGGCTTTTCCGGACTTTCAGTATACTATGAAACACGGCTTCTTTCAACAGAATTGTGAAATTCCGGTTTACAAATCCGGCGAAAGGCGGTATACTTGACAGGATTCTTGAAGGAGGCCTGTGTCTTATGAATGTCGCACCGTACGTTCCCGCGCAAATCGAGCCCAAATGGCAGCGCATCTGGGATGAACAGCATGCTTTCCGCGCCGAAAACAAATCGGACAAGCCGAAATATTACTGCCTGATCGAATTCCCTTATCCGTCCGGTCAGGGACTTCACGTGGGACATCCCCGGTCCAATACTGCTCTGGATATCATCGCGAGAAAGCGCCGGATGGAAGGCTATAACGTCCTGTATCCCATCGGCTGGGACGCCTTTGGTCTGCCGACGGAAAACTACGCGATCAAAAACCATGTCCATCCCGCGAAAGTCACCCGGGAGAACATTGACCATTTCCGCAGCCAGCTCAAAAAGCTGGGCTTCTCCTTCGACTATGACCGCGAAGTGGATACCACCGATCCGGAGTATTACCGCTGGACGCAGTGGATCTTCCTGAAGCTGTACGAAAAGGGACTGGCCTATAAATCGGAGATGCCCATCAATTGGTGCCCCTCCTGCAAATGCGGCCTGGCCAACGAAGAGGTGGTCGACGGCAAATGCGAGCGCTGCGGCACCGAAGTGACCCGGCGTGTCAAGTCCCAGTGGATGCTCCGCATCACCGCGTACGCGCAGAAGCTGCTGGACGGGCTGGATCATGTGGACTTTATTGAGCGGGTCAAGATCCAGCAGCGCAATTGGATCGGGCGCAGCGAAGGCGCCGAGGTCAATTTCAAACTGACGCCGGTCGACGAGTCCCTGCGCGTGTTCACCACGCGTCCCGACACGCTGTTCGGCGCGACCTATATGGTCATTTCTCCTGAGCATCCGCTGATCGACAAGCACCGCGGCCAGATCAACAACTATGAGGAGATCGTCGCTTACCGCGAAGCGGCCGCCAAGAAAAGCGAATTTGAACGCACCGAGATCGCCAAGGAAAAGACCGGTGTGGAAATCAGCGGCATCCGGGCAATCAATCCCGTCAACGGGAAAGAGATCCCCGTATGGGTGTCCGATTACGTGCTGATGACCTATGGCACCGGCGCGATCATGGCCGTTCCCGCCCATGACGAACGCGACTGGGAGTTTGCAAAGAAATTCGGACTGCCGATCATCGAAGTCGTTGCCGGCGGCAAGGACGTGCAGGAAGCCTGCTTCTCCGACGTCGCGACCGGCACCCTGGTCAATTCCGAGTTCCTGGACGGTCTGAGCGTCACCGACGCGAAGAAGCGCATCATCGACTGGCTCGAAGAAACGAACATCGGCACGCGCAAAATCAATTACAAGCTGCGCGACTGGGTATTCTCCCGCCAGCGGTATTGGGGCGAGCCGATCCCGATCATCCATTGCCCGAAGTGCGGCACGGTCCCGCTCAAGGAGTCCGATCTCCCGCTGCTGCTGCCGGAAGTCGAGGCCTATGAGCCGACCGATTCCGGCGAGAGCCCGCTCAGCCGGATGACGGATTGGGTCAATGTCAAGTGCCCCTGCTGCGGCGGCGACGCCAAGCGCGAAACGGACACCATGCCCCAGTGGGCCGGCTCGTCCTGGTACTTCCTGCGCTATTGC
>CACXEB010000415.1 GCA_902766515.1 uncultured Eubacteriales bacterium | reverse complement strand
GCGGACGTCTACGATCCCGCGAACGAGATCTATTACGGCCCCGCCCTGCCGCTGGAAACCAACCGCTACATCCCGTACCGGATGCCGGATAAGAAGTTCTGCGATACCTGGCTCGAAAAGATCCGGGAGGTCGCCGTGCAGTACCGGCCCGACGTGCTGTACTTTGACGGCCGCGTGCTGATCCTGCCGGAGGAATACCGCTATGAAGCCGCCCGGTGCTACTACGACGCCGTGCCGGAGGGCATCATCACCTACAAGCAGGAGGATTTTCCCAAGGGTCTGGGCGTGTTTGACGTGGAGTGCGGCCGGTTTGCCGACCAGCAGCCGTTCTTCTGGCAGACGGATGACCGGCTGGAGGACAGGATCACCTGGTGCATCGTCCAGGAGCCCAAGTACAAGCCGGCCGGCAGGATCATCCAGCAGATCGCCGACGTGACCGCCAAGAACGGCTGCCTGGTCCTGAACGTCGGTCCGCAGGAGGACGGCACCTTCCATCCCGACGCGGTCCGCGAGCTGACCCGCATCGGCGAATGGCTGCGCGTCAACGGCGAGGCGATCTACTGCACCCGGCCCTTCGCGGTGGCCGGCGAAGGCGTCACCGTCGGCACGAACGAAGACTACAACGTGGAGCGCGTCAAGCAGCAGATGAAGGACGGCCTGGCCATCGAGAGCGGCCAGTACCGCCTGACCGGCGATGACGTGCGCTATACGCAGACCGACCGGGCCGTGTACGTGATCGGCTTCGGCCATCCCCGGGACAACACCCTGCGCCTGCGCGCGCTGCGCGAAGGCGGCGCGCTGGGCGGCGTGCGCTCCGTCCGGATGCTGGGCGCTGACAGCGGCATCGGCATCGAAAGAAACAGCGAAATGATGACGCTTCGCCTGCCGGAGCGCCGGCCTTTCGAAGAAGGCTTTGTCCTCCGGCTCGAAAAGGAGTAAGCCCGGATGAACAGCGTGGATTTCTGCCGGGGATGGACGTACCGCATCTGGGGGATTCCCGGCGATACACCCGTGACCCTTCCGCACGATTACAGCCAGCACCTGCCCCGCCGGGCCGACAGCAAAGCCGGCAGCGCGGGCGGCTGGTTCCAGGGCGCCAACATCATCTATGACCATGACCTTCAGGTCACGGAGGAGATGCCGGGTCAGCGGGTCATGCTCGCGTTCGATGGCGTGTTCCCCAACGCAGAGGTCTATCTGGACGACGCGCTGCTGGTCCGCCAGCCCTATGGCTACCTCTCCTTCCTGGCCGACCTGACCGGCCGGCTGCGGCCGGGAACGCAGCGCATCCGGGTCAACGTGCACGGCGACGCGCTGCCGGGTTCCCGCTGGTATACGGGCACCGGCATCTGCCGTCCCGTCCGCCTGCTGACCGGTCCGATGGCGTCCATGCTGCCCGACGGCCTGCACGTGCGGACGCACCGGGAAGGCCCGGATACGTGGACGCTCGAAACGGAGATCCGATTCTTCCCGGAGGCGGCGCGCAGCGGCTGCAGCCTCCGCCTGCGCGTCCTTGATCCGGACGGAGCAGCGGTCCGGGAGACGGAGCAGCCGGTGGACGATGACCGGATGCTGCTCCGGGAATCCATCCGGCAGGTACGGGCCTGGTCGCCGGACGATCCCGCCCTTTACACGATCATTGCCGGGCTATACAGGGGCACGGAGGTGCTGGATACCCAGGAGGTTTCCTTCGGTTTCCGGGAAGTCCGGCTGGACCCGGAGCGCGGGCTCGTGCTGAACGGCCGGCCCGTCAAGCTGCGCGGCGGCTGCGTGCATCATGACAACGGGCTGCTGGGCGCCGTCAGCCTGCCGGAAGCGGAATACCGCAAGGCCCGGCTGCTGAAGGACAGCGGTTTCAACGCCGTCCGGTGCGCCCACAATCCCCCGGCCCCCGCGTTCCTGGACGCCTGCGACCGCCTGGGGCTGCTGGTCATGGACGAGTTCACGGATGTCTGGAACATCGGCAAGAATCCCTACGACTACCACCTCTGGTTCCGGGAGCGCTGGCGGGAGGACCTGTGCGCGATGGTCCGCCGGGACTGGAACCATCCTTCGGTCATCCTCTGGTCCATCGGCAACGAGATCCCGGAGCGTGACGGCTCCGGCGACGGATACGCGCTGTGCCGGCAGATGTGCGAAGCCGTCCGGACCCTGGACGAGTCGCTGCTGGTCACCTCCGCGCTCAACAACATCGGGAAGCGCCGGCTGGACATGCTGGATGCCAACGTGCAGACGGATGATCCTGACAGCATCGATTATTTCGGCGCACTGAGCGGGCGCTTTCTTGACCCGCTGGATGTCGCAGGGTATAATTACCTCGCGCGCCGCTACGAAAAGGATCTGGCCGCCTGGCCGGACCGCTTCCTGTGCGGGACGGAAAGCGTCGCGCAGGAGGCGCTCGTATGCTGGCGCAAGACCCTCGCCCATCCTCGGGTGATCGGCGATTTTGCCTGGGCGGCCATCGATTACCTGGGCGAGGCCGGCATCGGCCACGTCTGGCGGAAGCCCGAGGACGGAGAGGGCTACTTTGAACGGTGGCCCTGGCGGCAGGCCAACTGCGCCGACATGGACCTCTGCGGACAGATGAATCCGGCGGGCGATTACCGCCGGGCCGTCTGGGGCACGCTCCCGGGGCCGCGGATCGCCGTACAGCACCCGAAGCATTATCACGATGACGGCGAAGTCTCCTACTGGGCCTGGCCGGAAAGGCATGCCGCGTGGGACTATCCGGGCTTTGAGGGAAAACCCGTCCAGGTGGACGTCTACAGCGCTGCCCGGGAGATCACGCTGCGCCTCAACGGCAAGGCGATTGCCACCAATCCCTGCATGGACTGCGTCGCCGTGTTCGACCTGACCTACGCGCCCGGCGTGCTGGAAGCCGTTGATGATACCGGCGCGCGGACCGTGCTGCACACGCCCGGCAGGGCAGCCCGGCTGGCGCTGCGGACAGAAGCCGTCGGATCCCTCGTGTTCGTAACGGCCGAAATCCAGGACGCTGACGGCGTCCCGTGCCATTTTGACGGTCGGGAGATCCGTTTCCGGGTGGACGGCGGGCAGCTGCTCGCCGCCGGCAGCGCCGACCCCGCGTCGGACGAAGGCTTCCTGCAGGGCGGCGCCCGCGCATGGAAAGGCTGCGCGTCCGCCGTGATCGCGCGGGAATGCGGCCCATTGCGCATCACCGCCTCCGCAGAAGGGCTGCCGGACGCGCAGCGGACGGAAGACCGCCGGGCATACTGATCAAGCCATCCCATACCACCTCACAAAGGGGGAATGACCCATGAAATACACGCTGCGGGATATTGCGAAACGCGCCAATGTGTCCCCCGCGACCGTCAGCAACGCGCTCAACGGACGCCCCGGCGTCAGCAAATCCGTCCAGGAGCGGATCATCGCGATCGCCCATGAGATGGGTTACCAGCTGAACCGCGAAGGCAACAAGTCCAGCCGCCACGTCCGGCTGATCATTTTCCGCTCGCACGGCATGGTGGTCATGGACACGCCGTTTTTCTCGGAGCTGATCGAAAGCATCCAGCTGGAATGCCACCGGATGGAGCTGGAACTGTTCATCAGCCATGTCAGTTCCAGGCTGGACAGCGATTACAGCAACCAGATCAACGCTTTCCGGTCCGAGGAATGCGCCGGCATCATCCTGCTCGGCACGGAAATGAATGAGGAGGAGCTCAAACAGTTCCGGAATTTCCGGTCCCCCATGGTCGTGCTGGATAACCTGTTCCGGATGGAAAACACCCATTCCGTCGTCATGAACAACTGGCAGGCCGGCTTCCTCGCGGCCGAGGCGCTGGTCGCCGCCGGCCACCGTGACATCCAGCACATCACCAGCAGCATCAGCTTCAATAACATGACCGACCGGCAGCTGGGGCTGACGGACGGCCTCAGCAAGCACGGCCTGAAGCTTGACAGCGACATGATCTGGCCTGTGCGCCCGACCATGAACGGCGCGTACGAAGACATGACGGCCCTGCTCAGGACCGGAAAGCGCCTGCCGGAGGCCTTCTTTTCCGCCAACGACATCATGGCCATCGGCTGCATGCGGGCGATCCGGGAGGCGGGTTACCAGGTGCCCGACGACGTTTCGATCATCGGCATGGACGATACCGCCATCTGCCTGGCCTGCACGCCGCAGCTCAGCACCGTCCACGTCTTCCGGCAGGAGCTGGGGCGCACCGTCGTCACGACCCTGCTGACCCTGCCCCAGCAGCCGATGCCCTGCAGCATCAAAACGCAGGTCGGCGTCGAGCTGGTCATGCGGGACTCCGTCAAATCAAAATAAGGGGGATGACCATGAAACAGGCTGACCGCATTTATTTCGGCGGCGATTACAACCCGGACCAGTGGGACGAAAACACGCTGCGGGAGGATATGCGCCTGTTCAGGAAGGCCGGCATCAACCTGCTGACGCTGCCCGTGTTCTCCTGGGCGAAGCTGGAGCCGGACGAGGGCGTGTATGACTTCGGGTGGCTGGATCATATCCTGGACGTCATCGCGGAGAACGGCATCCGCGTATGCCTGGCCACCCCGACCACGGCGCAGCCCGCCTGGCTTTCCACCCGATATCCGGAGGTCCTGCCGGTCGATATCCAGGGCCGGAAGCGCACCCACGGCATGCGGGTGTTTTTCTGCGTCAACAGCCTGAAATACCGGGAGCGGGCCGCGGCCATCGCGCACGAGTTCGGCCGGCGGTACGCCCACCATCCGGCCCTCGCCATGTGGCACGTGTCCAACGAGTACGGCACCTCCTGCTACTGCCCCACCTGCCAGGCCCGGTTCCGCGTGTGGCTGCGCAGGCGCTACGGCAGCGTCGAAGGGCTGAATGAGCGCTGGCATACCTCGTTCTGGGGCCGCACGGTCTATTCATTTGAAGAAGTGACCCTGCCGACGGAGCTGAACGACGACTACCGCTTCAATCCGGCCATCCAGCTGGACTACATGCGTTTCCTGACGGATTCCACCGTCGAGTGCTTCCGCAACGAGTACGACGTCCTGAAAAGCTACAATCCCGAGATCCCGATCCTCACCAACATGAGCGGCTTTATCAAAAAGCTGGACCAGTTCACCTTTACCCGGCAGATGGACGTGGTCGGCTGGGACAATTATCCCTGGCCGCAGGATCCGCCCCACTTCGTCGCGATGAAGCACGACATCATGCGGGGGCTGAAGGGCGGCCAGTCCTTCGTGCTCACGGAGCAGTCCCCCAACCAGCAGAACTGGCAGCCCTACAACAAGCTGAAGCGCCCCGGCGAGGTCCGGCTCCTGTCCTACCAGGCCCTGGCCCACGGCGCGGATACCTGCCTGTTCTTCCAGATGCGCCAGTCCGTCGCCGGCCAGGAAAAATTCCACGGCGCCATCATCAGCCACGCCGGTCATGAGCATACCCGTGTCTTCCGCGAGGCGGAAACGCTCGGCCATGAGCTGGCGTCCCTCGGCGACACCTTCCTGCGGGGCCGCACCCCCGCCAGGGTCGCCATGCTGATGGACTGGAACAACTGGTGGGCGCTGGAGCTCGCCAGCGGCCCGAGCAAGGACATGGATTACCTCCGGACCCTGGCCCGGTACTACAAGCCTTTCCACGACCGGAATATCGCCGTGGATTTTGTCAATCCCGCCGCGGACACCGATTACTCCGGCTATGCCCTGGTGGTGGCGCCGATGCTGTACATGACGAAGGAAGGGGTCGCGGAGCGGCTGACCGAATACGTCCGGGACGGCGGCACGCTGGTGGCTACGGTGATGAGCGGCCTGGTGGATGAGAACGACCGCTGCGTGTTCGGCGAATACCCCGGCAGGCTGCGGGACGTCCTCGGCATCTGGGTGGAGGAGACCGACGCGCTGCGGCCGGAAGAATCCAACCGCATACTCCCGACGGACGCGGCCGCGATGCCCGCGTCCAGCTATGGCTGCACCTTCCTGTGCGACCTGCTGCATGCCCGCACCGCCCATCCCCTGGCCGTGTACGGGGATGACTTCTACGCCGGGATGCCCTGCGTGACGCAGAACGCTTTCGGCGCCGGAGCCGCTTACTATATCGGCACCCAGCCGGACGACGCTTTCCTGTCGGACCTGACGGACGCGCTCTGCGCGGAAACCGGCCTGTCCGGGCTGTTCAGCGCGGACGCCGGCGTCGAGATCACGCGCCGCGTCAATGACCGGGGCGAAACATTTTTTGTCATCAACCACAACCAGGAGCTGGCGCGGGTGGACTTCGGCGCGCGCGCGCTGAAAAACCTCCTGACCGGAGAGGCCGTCACGGGCCCGGCCCGCATTGCCGGCCGGGACGTCTGGGTACTCCGCGCGGCGGAAGCGGGAGGCGGCAACGCATGATCACGATCGAAAGCATCCTGTTTGACTACAGCCCTCTGAGCCCCATGGGCGTGGAAACCCTGCCGAACATCGGCTGGACGCTCAAAAGCGACGGGCGGAACGTGCGCCAGATTGCCTACCGCTGGCAGCTGTCGGAAAGCGACCGCTTTGACCGCTGCGTCTATGACAGCGGCCGCGTCGAAAGCGGCGAGTCCGCGCATATCGGAGCGCCTGACATCCCGCTGCTGCCCTGCAGGCGGTATTATCTGCGAGTAATGGTCTGGACGACCGCAGGCGAAACCTGCTGGCGCCAGGGCTCCCTGACGACCGGCATGACGGACCGGCGGTGGCGGGCCCGCTTCATCACGGCCGAGCGGGAATGCGACTGGGTCCAGTCCGGCGGGACGTATCTGCGCACCGGATGGCGCATCACAAAGCCCGTCCGGGAAGCCTATCTCTGCGCGACCGCGCTGGGGCTGTACCACCTGTATATCAACGGCGCCGCCGTCAACCGGGAAAAGATGCTGCCGGGCTGGACCAGCTATCACGACCACCTGTGCTACCAGACCTGGCAGGTCACGGATCTGCTGCGTCCAGGCGACAACGTGATCGGCGCGCACCTGGGCGCGGGCTGGTACAAGGGCATGATGGGCTTTATCCACGAGCGCTGCGTCTACGGGACCCGCACCGCCCTGCTCGCGCAGCTGACCATCCGCTATGAGGACGGCTCCGAGGAGACCGTCGTGACCGACGAAAGCTGGCTGGGCTGCGCCTCCCCCGTGACATTCTCTGAGATCTATGACGGTGAACGGTACGACGCCCGCCTCGAACAGCCCGGCTGGAACGCGCCCGGCTTTACGCCAGCGATGGGCGAAGCGCGGCCGGAGCCGCCTTATACGCCCCTGATCGACCGGCTCAGGGAGAGCTATACCGACCGGGAAAAGGACGCCCAGCGGCAGTTTGCCCGGGATTACCGCCCCGCGGACACGCTGTGGCGGCCCGTCAGCACGGTCCAATTCCCCCTGGAAGCCCTCACCCCCCAGGCCGCCAGCAGGCCGGCCGTAGCCATGACGGTCCCCGTCCGGGAGGTGCTGACCACGCCCCGGGGCGAGACGGTGCTGGACTTCGGTCAGAACCTGACCGGTTATGTTCGCTTCACCGTCCGCGGGCAGGCCGGCGCGCTGGCGCACCTGCGCTGCTTTGAGACCCTGGACGCGGACGGCAACGCCTATTTTGACAACCTGCGGGGCGCGCTGGCGGAGATCCGGTATCTCTGCCGGGACGACCGGCCGGCCGTCTACGACGAGCTCTTTTCCTTCCAGGGATTCCGCTACGCGCTGGTGGAG
>CACXEB010000414.1 GCA_902766515.1 uncultured Eubacteriales bacterium | reverse complement strand
TCCAGCGCCAGGTACATGGCCCGGGGGCCCAGGTCGCTGCCGCCGATGCCGATCTGCACCACGGTGGTAAAGGTCTCGCCCCGTTCGTTCACGATCTCGCCGGCGTGCACGCGGCGGGCAAAACCCGCCGCCTTCTGCTGCTCGCCCACGTAGAACGCACGCTTGTTGACACCGTCGGCGACCACGTCGCCGGCCTGCTGGCCGCGGGTCAGCTGGTGCAGCACCATCCGCTTCTCGCCGGTGTTGATTACCTCGCCGTTCAGCAGCGCTTCATACTTGGAGGTCAGCCCCGCCTCGTCTGCCAGGCGCTGCAGCGCGTCCAGGATCTCCCCGTCCACCTGCTTTGCCGCGTAATGATACTTAAGCCCGCCGCCCATCGGCACGGCATACTGCCCGACCCGTTCCGCGCCGGACGCACCCTGCATGGCCGTCTCCAGCCGGACCTTGCCGCGGAGCGCCTTCAGCTGTTCATAGGAAGCCAGTTCATTCAGATTCTTCCATTCCATGATCATTCTTCCTTTCCATTTTCGCACCATTTTCGAAGTCCGGCCAGCCACACGCGCGCCGGGCCGTATGACAACCCCTATTATACAGATAATCCCTCCAAGTTGCAAGTGCCGCTTATCTTTATAAACGCGCTGCCGATTTTTTATGTGCGGTCATTTCAACAGCGTTTGTGACCGGATGCTGCAGGCACTGCAGGATGGCATGAGGGGAGAAGACTTCATTAACCGTTTTGAGGATTATGATTTTACCTTCGTGCTGTATTGCATTGAGAGCATGGAATGAGAGACAGCCATCCCAAATCATCGCATGGTGTGCATTCACAACCTGCAATCATTTTGAATCGCTTCACATACCGACCGACTGAGCCAGCGTCCGCGCTGCGCTGCCGGTCACGATTCGGATGATGCTTTCCTGAGAGGCGCCGAAAGAAAGCAGGTTGATGCTGCCGTACCAGACGGTTTTCTCATCAATAATCGCAAATTTCTGGTGGATGGCGTCCCTGCAGATCACATCGGCGCCGCAGACCCGCAAGCGCTGAATGGCCTGCCCGGCGTCTGAGGAGGCTTTTCCCTGGAACGCGCCGCAGGGCCTTGTGATCACGCATACCCGGATGGGATGGGCGTTTTCGCTGACCCGCGCGGATAAGCCAGTCCGTGCGGTCCCGCGGCAGGCTGAAGCAGCTTCCGTCATATTCCGCACAGTAAATCACCCGCGGCATGTTCCGGACGGGTATCCGCAGGACCTGCCACCAATATCATCCCGGATTCCGAAATAGGGCATATCATCCGGATTGGAACACTGCTGGCATTTCGTTTACGGCAGCGGGCACATCCCAGGCACCCATGCGTTTCTGCATGCTCATGGTCAGCCGCCGCGGCAGCGCTCCACCAGGCGCTCATACTGTGCTCCGGTTACGGTTTCCTGGGTCATGATTGATCTCCTGTCTTGTTTCATTTGGCATGATCTGCTACAATGAACCGGATGAAGCGGAATGCCTCAGGGCGAACGGCGGCGGGAAGAGGGGGATCGGGGATGGCGCTGAAGACGGGAGATGATGTGGAGATCGCCGTGTGCGCCGCCATCTGCCGGAGCGGGGGCATCAGGGCGCGGGAGATCGCCAGGATGCTTTCGCTGGATCATAAAACGGTCAACCGGGTGCTGTACGCCTCGCCGCTCCTGCGGGAGATCTGCTGGCAGGACGCGGATTTCAGGTGGCACGGGATCATCCGCCAGGGGCGTCCCCACACGGGGCTTCAGGAGTTTTCGGGATATTACGGGCCGGTCAGGGAATTCCTGGTCCTGGACGAGGCCGCATGGCTGGCAAAGATGACGGAAGGGTGCACGAACATCGGGCGGAACCTGAACGATACCCGCGGGCTGATGCATTCCTTCCGGGACTGCAGGGCGCAGATGGTCCGGCTGTTCGACGACCTGCGGCACATGATGGGCGACAGGTGCCTGGATTGGGAGATCGCCTTTGAGTTCCGCATCAAGCGCGCGCGGCGCGTACGGATCTACGCGGACGTGCTGGTCATTACGGAAGCAAAGGTCTTCTCCCTGGAATTCAAGATGAAGGATGAAATCCAGCCCGACGAGGTCCTGCAGTCGGCGAAATACTGCCCTTACCTGGAGATCATCTTCGGGCCCGGATACGATATCATACCGGCGCTGGTGCTGACGGGCGCCCCGGAGCTTTTCCGGTTCATCCGGATCGGGAACACGGACGCCGTCCTGCCGGTCTGCTCCGGCGATATGCTGTTCAATGTTTTCGACGAGTACCTCCGCTTTCTGAACTGAGAACCCGGTTTTCTCCGGAATGCGCTGACCACGGGCTCACAAAACCCCTGAACCGTTTCATGGCGCGGTCCAGGGGTTCTTATACTGATTGACGTCTAAAACATGTACAGATGCAAGATGGATTTTTCGTCCCGGCCAAGTGGAACGAAGGGAGGTGTAGCAGCGCTACGTCGACCGTAGTGTAGCGCGGCCTGGGCGGAAAAGGCGCTTGCAGATGTATATGTTTTAGACGGAAAGCAGTATTATATCATTCCGCTGCGTTGGGGATGGCATTCAGCCGCGATTCGATCTGTTCCGCTGCCTCCGGAGCCAGGCCCGCATAGGCGAGGCCGTCGCGCAGGGTAATCACATGCGCAGCCGCGGGCGGCGCAGACGCGAACACGTCCTTCCCCGGCAGGCATTCCTCCAGCGCCTTCAGCGCCTCCGGGAACTTCCGCAGGTGCGACAGCGTGCAGTCAACGCTCAGGACGCTGTCACGGTTGCCGTTGACCCGGGCGCCGAACCGCGGCGCCGTCAGGCCGCCGGGGCTCATCCCGCCCATGACGTCCTCCAGCCAGGCCAGGCTGTCCACCGTCCAGTCGGCGTACCGCGCGCAGAAACGGCCGCGGTTGACGCTCACATCTCCCGTGGACAGGCCATGGGGGCCGTTGCCGTAGATATGGCATTCAAAAGCGACATCGTTTCTGCACAGGGCATCGGCCATGTGCAGGGCGTTTTCACAGGCACCAGGTTGTCCGTGCGTGTGGCGAATATGAAGCAGGGGCAGGTCTCCGGGGTGACCGCTGAGGGCACGTCCGGCGCGGAGGGCAGGTAGTCGCGGGCGCACGCACCGTCGATCACGGGATAGCCCAGGATCGCCGCGGCGGGGCGGCGCCTGGACATCGTCGCAGCAGAAGCCGCCAGGTGGCCGCCGGCAGAGAAGCCGATGACCGCGATCCGGTCCGCGGCGACATGCCATTCGCCGGCATGGCCGAGAATGAAATCCATCGCCTGCTCATAATCATCCAGGGGATGGGGCCATTCCGCCTGCTCGTTCACGGAGTAGCGCAGGATAAAGACGTGATAGCCCGCCTTCAGGTACGGGAAGGCCACCGGATCCGCCTCGCGGTCCGAGCAGAAATGATAGCCGCCGCCGGGGAGCACCAGGACCGCCGGCCGCTCCGTCAGCCCGACGAACTCGCCCCCTGTCCCCTGCAGGTAAGCCGTCAGGGTGACCCAGCGCTCCGTATTCAGCTCATAGAATTCAGCGTTCATGACAGGTTCCAGCCTCCTTTATTCAATGATGGCCGTCAGCTCACGGATGCTCTTCATGTTATAGTCCCCCGCACCGTGCTCGGCGGCGTCGCCGACGCAGGCCACCAGCATGCCGCCGGCATGGCCCGCCTGCGCGCCGGACACCGCGTCCTCCACCACCAGGCAGCGTTCCGGGGCGATGCCCAGCATTTCCGCCGCCTTCAGGAAGACCTCCGGATCCGGCTTGGAGCGGGTGATCGAATTGCCGTCGCTGACCGCGTCGAAATAGCCGCCCAGGCCGATCCGTTCCAGGATGAACGGGGTATTCCTGGACGATGATCCGATGGCCAGCTTCAGGCCCATCCCTTTCAGGGCGTCCAGCGTCCGGCGCACCTCGCCGCTCAGGTCCGCGGGGCTCATCTGGCGCAGGAACTCCCGGTACAGCACGTTCTTTTTTTCCGCGAGCCGGAGCTTATCCTCCGTGGACAGGGCCGGGCCGTGGTACTGTTCGAGGATGATCTCCAGGCTCGCCATGCGGCTCACGCCCCGCAGCCGGTTGTTGCTCGTCCGGTCAAAGGGAATGCCCAACTCATCCGCCATGGCTTTCCAGGCGCGGTAATGGTATTCGTCGGTAAAGCAGATCACGCCGTCCAGGTCAAAAATCACCGCTTGCAGCTTCATATCATTCACCTCAGTCAGTTTGAATATATTGGCATGCTGACACCTGCCACCGGGCCGCGTCCAATGTCAGCGGAGCTTCTCCGTGCACAGGACGGCATCTTTGTACAGGTTCATCAGCTGTTCCTCAATGATTGCCCGGTTGCTGCTGTACATCAGGGTCAGCAGGCGCCGTTCGGCGGGCAGCAGGCTGTCCAGGGATCTGCGCCAGGCGGCGATGGCCTGCTTGCGCTCCACAGCGGCGGCCTCATAGATGACGTTCAGCGTATCGTCCAGCGCCATTTGCCACAGCGCCGCGCCCCGGTTGAATGCCACGGCCGGATCTTTGCCGGCAGCCAGGCGCAGGGTATCGTTCAACGCCAAGGCGCCTGTGCCGTCAAACCGCTCGACGACCTCGCAGCCGTTCCCGGCCAGGCTGGAGATTTCCCGTCCGTTCGCTTCATGCTTTTCTGCGGATTCCAGGGCCATGTACTGTCCCGTGAGACTGTCCGGCAGGTCCTTCGGCATGGTGTGGATGGCGCAGCACAGGGTGGCGCACTTCAGGCGCAGCGTCTCTGCCAGGACCGCACCGGCGCCGCTGCCGGAAGCCGCGGCGGCCGCGTACCGCCCAAGATAATCGTCATGGAAAACCCGGTCCTCCATCACCGCGCTCCTGGCCTCGGAGTCACCTGCCGCATAGAGGACCGCATACAGCTTTTCCAGCTCCCCGCGCCAGATGTCCGCAGCCCGGTCCCAGTCGCCCGCCTGCGCTGCGGATTCGGCAGCCTGGGCGGCAGGCAGATGCTCCGCACAGGCGGACAGGGTGTAACGCGCCTCGCCGTCGCCCAGGGCTTCAAGCGTCAGACTGCAGGTTTCGCCTTCCCGGGGCAGCAGGTCCAGGTCAAAGCCCGAAGGGTCCGTGCCCGGAAGCCTGGAGAACACCGTGCTGATCAGCGGCGTACAGGGCATGCCATCGTCGGTGGAACAGGTAAGGATGGCGCTGTTGACCAGGAATGGATGGACGGCGTCGCTCTCCTGGACGGTGCAGGTATAGGCAAAGGTCTCCATCGCCCCGGGCGCGAGGTGGTCCAGGGCAGCGATCGGGGTAAAGCCCGCTAGGCTGTCGGTAAGGATCAGGTTCGTCAGCGCCGCGTCCCCCGTGTTTCTGACGGTGATCACATAGCCGACGGCCTCGCCCGGCTGGTAATACGCTCCATTCGCAGGCGAATGTGCCTCGGCCTTGGTCAGGATGGCGCTGTTCCGGCCGGAGGTGTCCTCCTTGCCCGGGAGCTTCTGTGTCGGGGCGGTGGCCTCGTTGCTGGGCCAGCTCTGCGGATAGCCGTCCGCGTCCTTGCCTTCGGCCACGGCGGCGTTCTTCACATAGCCCACCACGTCCTCTTCATACGCTGTGACGATGTGGTCCGGCACGCTGCACGTCACGGTCTCCGCGGGGTTGATGACGCTGAAGGTGCCCACAATCACGCCTTTGTCGGTGACGGTGACGTCCGTGATGGGCGCTTCGGTGGTGTTCGTCGCGGTCAGGATCCAGTGGATCGGCTCGCCC
>CACXEB010000413.1 GCA_902766515.1 uncultured Eubacteriales bacterium | reverse complement strand
CTGCGCGATTACGCCGCCCGCAGCGGCAGCCTGTCTGCCCGCCGCGCCCTGTACGAGCGCTGCAGGGATTACCAGACCAACGACGAGCTCAAGACGCTCCGCCGCCAGATCAAAAGCGGGTATCCCGCCTGGCGGTGGCAGGGCTGGCTGGGCCAGCCGATAGAATGACCGAATGAACCGAGGATAACCGGATGGGGAAAATCATCGCTGTAACCAATCAAAAGGGCGGCGTGGGCAAAACGACCACCGCCGTCAGCCTGAGCGCGTACCTGGCGGAAAAGGGCAAGCGCACGCTGCTCGTGGACGCTGATCCGCAGGGCAACGCCTCCAGCGGCGTCAATGTCGGCGCCGGGAAACAGACGCTGTACGAAGCGCTGCTGATGCAGTGCGAGCTGAGCCGGGTGATCGTTCCAGCCGCCGTGGACCGGCTGAAGGTCTGTCCTTCCGATATCCGCCTGGCAGGCGCCGAGGTGGAACTGATCGACGTGGACCGGCGGGAATACAGGCTGCGCGCGGCGCTGTCCCAGGTGAAGGACGAGTACGACTTCATCATCGTGGACTGCCCCCCGTCCCTGGGCCTGCTGACCATCAACGCCCTGACCGCCGCGCAGAGCGTGCTGATCCCCATCCAGACGGAGTATTACGCGCTGGAGGGCGTCACCGCCCTGATGGACACCATCCGCAGGGTGCGGCACAGCCTCAACCCCTCGCTCGAAATCGAGGGCGTCCTGCTGACGATGTACGACGGGCGCACCAACCTGAGCCTGCAGGTGGCCGCGGAGGTCAAGAAGCATTTCAAGAAGCAGCTTTTCCGGACGATCATCCCGCGCAATGTCCGCCTGGGCGAGGCGCCGAGCCACGGCGAGCCGATCAGCAGATATGACCCGCGCAGCCAGGGTGCGGCAGCCTATGCCGCCCTCGCTGACGAAGTTATCCGAAATAACCGTTAAGGAGCCAATATGCCAAAGAAAATGGGCCTGGGCCGCGGGCTGGACGCCCTGCTGCCCGAGATGGAAGAAGAGGGCGCGGCCATCCGTGACATCCCGCTGACAGAGATCGACCGGAACCCCCAGCAGCCGCGCCGTCATTTTGACGACGAAAGCCTGAAAAGCCTCAGCGACAGCATCCGCCACAGCGGCGTGCTGACGCCCCTCATCGTGGTTGAAACGGACGGCCGCTACCGGCTGGTCGCCGGCGAGCGCCGCCTGCGCGCCGCCCTGATGGCCGGCCTGAAAACCGTCCCCTGCGTGGTGCGCGACTTTACCCAGCAGCAGGAGATGGAAGCCGCCCTGGTGGAAAACCTGCAGCGGGAAGACCTGAACCCCATGGAGGAGGCCGAGGGCATCCGGGCGCTGATGGACCAGTACGGCTATACGCAGGAAAAGGCCGCGGAAGCCCTGGGCAAATCCCGTCCCGCCGTAGCCAACAGCCTGCGGCTCCTGAACCTGGAGCCCGCGATCACCGCCGCCGTCCGAGATGGCGCGCTGTCCGCCGGGCATGCCCGGGTGCTGGCCGGCATTCATGACAGCGCGGCCCGCGAAGCCCTGTTCCGCCGGGCGATGGGCGAGCACCTGAGCGTGCGCCAGCTGGAACTGCTGGCCGTTGACCGGGCGATCGATGAAGCGCAGAAGAACGGGGCAAAACCGCCCCGCAAGCCCCGGACGCTGAGCGTCGAGCTGCAGGACATGCAGGACCGGCTCCGCGCCTCGGTGGGCGTGCAGCGCGTGGCAGTGCAGGGCAACGACCAGCGGGGCCGTGTGATCCTGAGCTACAAAAACCGTGAGGAACTCGACCTGATCTATGCCGCATTGGAGATTCTGGAAAGCAAATAAGGAGGAACGCAAATGATCAACCATTTCCCGATCACTGACAAGCAGCTTGAAGCCTGGTCCCGCGCGTACCAGGCAAGCACGGAGCGGCAGCTGTCCACCATGGCGCTGTCCCGCAGCGACATCAAGGATATCGCGTACGTCTGTGCCGGCGAAGATCAGATGCGGCACAAGTTTTCCCTGGAGCTCGAGACCCTGCCGGTCACGAACCAGAAGCATTCCGGCCGCTGCTGGCTGTTTGCCGCCGCCAACGTCCTGCGCGAGCGCATCGCCCGGGACCTCAACCTGGCGAATTTCGAGCTTTCCCAGAGCTACCTGGCCTTCTGGGACAAGTTTGAGCGCTGCAATTACTTCCTGAACGCGATGCTGGACACCGCAGACCGGCCGACGGACGACCGGACGGTCGCCTTCCTGCTGAACACCGGCGTCCATGACGGCGGCCAGTGGGACATGTTCGCCAACATCGTGCGCAAGTACGGCGTGATCCCCAAGGACGTCTACGACGAGACCTGGCAGTCCGAAAACACCCGCGGCATGAACAAGATCCTGAACCGCGGCCTGAAGGTGGCCGCCTCCAAGCTGCGGCGCATGGTTGCGGACGGCGTCGACGAAACGCTGATCCTGAAGCGCAAGAACGAGCTGCTCGGGGAAATCTATGGCTTCCTGTGCTGCTGCTACGGTGAACCGCCCAAGGTATTCGACTTTGAATACGTGGACAAGGACAAGCAGTATCATATCGAGCGCGGCCTGACGCCTGCGGCGTTCGCGCAGAAATATGCCCTGCCCCTGCTGAACGAAACGGTCAGCATCATCAATGCCCCGACCGCGGATAAACCGTACCACGAAACCTACACGATCCGCTATCTCGGCAACGTGGAGGGCGGACGGCCTGTCAGGCACCTGAACCTGCCGATGGACGAGTTCAAAGCGGCCGTCATCGCGCAGCTGAAAGCCGGCAAGGTCGTCTGGTTCGGCAGCGACGTCGGCCATTACGGCAACCGCGACAAGGGCATCTGGGACGACAACTGCTTCAACGAGGAGCTGCTGAGCGGCATGGACCTGCACATGGGCAAGGCGGATATGCTGGATTACGGCCTGGCCGCGATGAACCACGCCATGGTGCTGACCGGCGTCAACCTGGACGAGAACGGCCTGCCGACCCGCTGGAAGATCGAAAACTCCTGGGGCGAAGAGCACGGCAAAAAGGGCTATTATATCTGCTCCGACAGCTGGTTTGACCAGTATGTGTTCCAGGCCGCCATTGAGCGCGAATACCTGGGCGATCTGCGCGACGCCGCCGACAAGACGCCGCACATGCTGGAGCCCTGGGACCCGATGGGCACGCTGGCTGACTGATGCAGATTCCCGGCACACGACCTGAAAGCCCGGGGGCGATCCGCCCCCGGGCTTTCAGGTCTGATTAATAGATTCTGTATACCCCGCCCAGCATCATCAGGCTGAAGAAATACAGGCAGTTGTCGTAGTACCGGCGCTTGCCGCGGCGCAGGGGCGTATGCCAGAACCGGCGCAGGTATTCCTCCGCCCAGGGGCTGTCGCTGGCGATGGAAGCGGCCGCCAGCGCTGCTGTGATCGCGACCGGATGCATCGCCGGCTCCTCCGTCGGCGTACCGTCGATCTGGTAAGCGCGGTAGTCCGCCTCCGGAATGCCATGGAAGTAATCCTGCAGCCTTGTCTCCACCGCGGCGGCCGCATCCCGGCGGCCGAACCACAGCGTGTCCAGCGCGATGTTAATGGCCACGCGATAGGCGTCGGAATAGTAGCCGAACGGTTTCCGGAACATGAACCGGGGCGTTCCGTCATACTCCGCGTATTCCGGGCTCATCCCGGTCACGGGATGGGCGCTCAGGACGATATAGTCCCGGCTGGCCCGGGCCGCCTCCCGCCAGAACGCCCTGTCCTCCGGATCGGCGCGCTCCGCGAACACCTCATAAAAGTGCGGCAGGTGGTAGCTCGGATCAGAAAAATCAACCTCCGGCACAAAGCGGATCAGGTGATTCCGTCCGTCCCACATCGCCCGGCCGTCCGGTACCAGCTTCTCCTGGTGCACGCAGTGCCGCAGGATGTCCCTGGCCTGCGCGGCGTAATCGAATATGCCTGACCTCCCGCCCCAGCGGGCCGCCGCCAGGAAAAGCGCCATGGCAAAATACTCTTCCCCGTCCGGCGCCGGGCCTTCGGCGTTATGCCTGCCGTCCAGGCCGACCGACCAGGCAAAATAACCGGCATGCCTGCCGCTTTCCAGGTACATATAGCGTTTGGAGAACTGCCAGAGCCGGTCAAACAGGTCCTGCCGGTCCATCTGCACGCACATCATCATCCCGTAGCTCATGCCCTCGGTGCGGGCATCCACATTGCCCGTGTCCACCATGCAGGCGCTGTCAGCGTCCACCTCATGGAAAAAACGCTCCTCCGGATCAAAGAAGATCGTCTCAAAACAGGCCCGGATCTTCTCCAGCACCGCCTCGTCACTGACGCCGATCCGGCCAAACTGGTTCGGATACTTTCTGTCCATTCCAACCCCTCTTTCCCGCTGCCCGTCCCGCGGCGCGGCGCCCTGCCATTATAACGGATCATCCCGAGGATTGCAATCCAATAGCCTTCGGTCCGGTGCCGCGCCGAAGCCGGGGCAAATCGCACAAATCCCTTGTGCATACGGAGCAAATGTGGTAAAATACAAAAAAAGTACAGCGGGCCCGGCCCGCGGCCGTCATCAGGAGGTTGTTCACATGCAGGGAAAAAAGAAACTGACTACCGGGAAAGTATGGTGCTTTGCGATCGGCCAGTTCGGCTGGTCCATCCAAAGCGCGCTGATCTCCAATTTTCTGGTGAATTACTACCAGCCGGAT
>CACXEB010000412.1 GCA_902766515.1 uncultured Eubacteriales bacterium | reverse complement strand
TCACCTCGAAATCGGCGATGGATTCATCCCACATCCGGATGTTGTTGGCGATGGTGTCCTCAAACAGGATGATGTCCTGGTCCACCATGGCCACGGAGCCTGTGAACACGCCGCGCGGGATATCCCAGATCGGTTTGCCGTCAAACAGGATCTCCCCGCTCCAGGGCTTGTACAGGCCGGTGATCAGCTTGCTGACGGTGGACTTGCCGCAGCCGCTGGCGCCGACGATCGCGATACGGGCGCCGGGTTTCAGGTGCATGGAGAAATGGTCGATCGTCGGGTTGCCGAGGCGGGAGTATCCGAAGGTCACGTCCCGGACCTCGACCTCGCCCTTGAGCTTGGCGTACCCTTCCTCCTGCTCGGGGGTTTCGGTGAGCATCGGGTCATCCGGGTACTGCATGACGTCCTCGACGCGCTCCATCTGGGTTCGCATCTCCTGCATGGTCTGACCGGCGGTCACCAGGGTCAGCGCGGGATCCATGAAGGACTGCAGGAAGCCCTGGAATGTTGTGATCATGCCCAGGGTAAAGTTGCCGTCCATCGCCAGGCGCACGCCCAGGAACAGGACGATGTAGTTGGAGGCGGTGCTGATAAAGGCAGGGATCATGCCGACGCGGGCGTTTAGCGTGTTGTACCGGACGCGCTGGGTGTTGACCGCCGCCTGGAAGCCGCTCCATTTGCGGAAGAAGCCGCCCTCCGCGCCGGACGCCTTGATGGTTTCGGTCATGCTGATGCCCGCCATGGTAGCGGAGGCCAGCTTGCCCTCGTCCCGCAGCTGCACCCGGGTCAGGTTGACGCGGCGCTCAGACAGGTAGCGGGCGACAAACAGGTCCAGGAAGATGGATACGAGGCCGACGATGGTCATCAGGATGCTGTAGCGCACCATGATGAACAGGTAGAAGAACATCATGGCGGTGTTCAGGGCAAGCGGGGCGATGGTGTCCACCAGGGTGCTGGCAATGCTCGCGTTGGTCCCCTGGCGCTGCAGGATGTCGCCGCTCAGCCGCTGGGAAAAAAACTCCATCGGAAGCCGCAGCACCTTCCACATATAGTCGGCGTTGCCTTCGATGGCCATCTTGCCGTTGATCTTCAGGCTGTAGATCGTCCTTGCCCACTCGACGATCAGCTGGAATACGCTCAGGATCGCCAGCGCGACGAGGAAGGGATGCACCCAGGTGGGGGCCATGCCGGTCAGCAGCCGGTCAAAGAAGATGCGCGACATGACCGGGTTGATCACGCCGAACAGCTCGGAGATCACCGTGGTCAGGATGACGAAGACGACGGCCGGGGCCGCGCCCTTCAGGCGCTTGCGGGCAAACTCCAGGGTGCTCTTGCGCTTGCCGGAGGGCTCGAAGGCCGGGCCGGGGGCAAAGGTGAGGACGAGGCCCGTAAAGGCTTCGTCAAACTGCTCCATGGGCACCTGGACGATGCCGCGGGCGGGGTCGTTGATGACCGCCTTGTTGCCCTTGAAGCCGTCGAGCACCACGAAATGGTTGAATTCCCAGTGAATGATGCAGGGATAGGTGGCTTTGTGCCGGATCCCTTCCAGCTCCATTTTGTAGCCATGCACCTCCATGCCGTAGCGGGTGGCGGCCAGGAAGATGTTCTTCATATTGGAGCCGTCGCGGGACACGCCGCAATCCAGGCGGACCTGCTCGAGGGGGATCCACTTCCGGTAATAGGCAAGCACCATGGCCAGACAGGCGGCGCCGCATTCGAGCGCCTCCATCTGCATGATCACCGGTACCTTGGCTACGCCGTTTTTGATCGGCTGCCTGATCTTTTTCTCCGCCATTGTCGTCTCCAGGTTCAGTTCAGCAGGAAGCTGATGGGCGTCGTGGTTTCCAGCACGATCTGCGCGTCGTAGGTGCCATCCTTCAGCGAAGCCGCCGCGCCGTCAGGCAGATCGACCGAAATCTCCATGCCGTCCCCGGTTTCAAAAATGTATTCGATGGTGCCTGTCAGGTCCGCCAGGCGGACGGGCATCCCGATCCGGACCTGGTCCTTCTTTTCGACAGGAAGCGTGATGTCCACCATCAGCATGGTTTCCCCGTTATCCAGCTGGAAACGGGACACCTCAGCCTGCACGTCCATGGCATTTTCCATGTTCACGGTGGAGGAGAAGATGATGAAACCGACCAGCAGCACGGCGATCGCGATCAGGACAAACCAGAGCCGCGGACTGGTGACCCGCATGTAATCGTGCAGCTGCTCCGGGGAGGAGATGCGGTCAATGCTCTGCTGTCTGAACAGTTGGTTCTGCATTCCAGACTCCTTTCGGTCGGGGGTTACGCGTTCCGGATCCTGGCGGCCTGCTTGGCGCGCTGCTCGTGGCTCAGCTCGCGCTTGCGCATCCGCAGCGATTTCGGGGTGATCTCAAGCAGCTCGTCGTCGTCGATGAATTCGAGGCACTCCTCCAGCGTCAGCGGGTGGACGCTGACCAGGCGCAGGCTGTCCTCCGAGGCGGAGGCGTTGCGCATGTTGGTGACGTGCTTCTGCTTGCAGACGTTGACCACGATGTCGCC
>CACXEB010000411.1 GCA_902766515.1 uncultured Eubacteriales bacterium | reverse complement strand
GTCAACGGCGGCGCCAAGCTCATCAGCCAGCACGCCAACTCCAGGGGCGCTCCCACCGCCTGCGAAGCCGCCGACATCCCCGACGTGTCCTACAACGGCAGCACCATTTCCGCCTGCCCCAACACCTTCATTGTGTCTTCCCGGATCAACTGGGAGCCCTACATGGAATACATGATCAACTGCGTCATCAACGGTGAAGAGATCGCCGCCGACTGGACCGGCACCATCTCCACCGGCTCCGTCGAGCTGTCCGAGATCAACGAAGCGGCTGCCGCCGAAGGCACCGCCGCCAAGTTGGAAGAAGTCAAGGCCGCGCTGCTGGACGGTTCCGTCAAGGTGTATGACACCGCGACCTTCACCGTGAAGGGCGAGCCCCTGACCACCTACCAGGCCGACGTGGACGACATGGGCGATTTCGTGGGCGAGACCGAGGTCGTGATCGACGGTTACTTCCACGAGTCCGAGTTCCGCTCCGCTCCGTACTTTGATCTGGATATCGACGGCATCACCATTCTCGGTGCCTGATCGTTGAACGCGTTCTGATTCATCAGCTGTCCCGGTCCTAAGTGATCGGGACAGCATTTCTGTCCTTTGAGTGGAGGGTGATCCATTGGAAAACCGGATTCCCGCGGTCAGCATGCGGCACATCACCAAATCCTTCGGGAAGGTCATCGCGAACCAGCAGGTCAGCCTGGACATTTACCGCGGTGAGATCCTGGCGCTGCTGGGCGAAAACGGCAGCGGCAAGACGACGCTCATGAACATGCTGTCCGGCATCTACTATCCGGACGAGGGAGAGATCCTGATCGACGGCAAGCCCGTGACCATCTCCTCCCCCCGGGCGGCCTATGACCTGAAGATCGGCATGATTCATCAGCACTTCAAACTGGTGGATGTGCTGACCGCCGCGGAAAACATCGTCCTGGGCCTGGAAGAACGGCTGGACCTGCCCGCGGCGACGAAAAGAATCGAAGAGATCTGCCGGCTGTACGGCTTCGAGGTCGACCCGAAGCAGAAGATCTACGATATGTCCGTCAGCCAAAAGCAGACCGTGGAAATCGTGAAGGTGCTGTACCGTGGGGCGGACATCCTGATCCTGGACGAGCCGACCGCCGTGCTGACCCCGCAGGAAACGGACAAGCTGTTCCAGGTCCTCCGCAACATGCGCGAGGACGGGAAGGCCATTGTCATCATCACCCACAAGCTGCATGAGGTGGAAGCGATCTCCGACCGGGTCGCCGTGCTGCGCCACGGCGAGTACATCGGCGATATGGTGACCCGGGATACCAACGCGCAGGAAATGACCAACATGATGGTCGGCCACACCGTGACCCTGAACATCGACCGTCCGGAGCCGAAGGACCCCCAGCTGCGGCTGGAGATCCGCAACCTGACGGTCCGGGGCGAGGACGGCGTGGTCAAGGTGGACGGCGTTTCCTTTGACGTGATGTCCGGGGAGATCCTCGGCATCGCCGGCGTGTCCGGATCCGGCCAGAAGGAGCTGCTGGAAGCGATCGCCGGCCTGCATCCCGAAGCGGAGGGTGAGATCATCTTCCACAATCCCAAGAAGGACAAGCCCGTGACCTTTTTCCACAAGAGCCTCCGCCGGGTGGAGGAGCTGGCCGCGGAGGGCGCCTTCCACGACGGCAGGCAGCAGCCCGTATCCTTCGACGGCATGAAGCGCAGCGACATCCGCAAATGGGTGCAGTCCGGTGATGTGCTCTTCCGGGAGGACGAGATCATCAACCTCCGGCACAAGTCCCCGCTGGAGATCCGCGAGCTGGGCGTCCGCCTGTCCTTTGTCCCCGAAGACCGCCTGGGCATGGGCCTGGTGGGCAGCATGGGCATGACAGACAACATGATGCTGCGCAGCTACCGCAAGGGACATTACGGTCTGGTGGACCGCCGCCAGCCGAGGGCGCTGTCCGAGCGCATCATCAGCGAGCTGGAGATCGTCACCCCCGGTCCTTCTTACCCGGTGCGCCGGCTGTCAGGCGGCAACGTGCAGAAGGTCCTGGTCGGCCGCGAGATCGCCTTTACGCCCAAGGTCCTGATGGCCGCCTATCCCGTGCGCGGCCTGGACATCAACTCATCCTACACGATCTACCACCTGCTCAACAAGCAAAAGGAAAACGGCGTCGCCGTCATCTACGTCGGCGAGGACCTCGACGTGCTGCTGGAGCTGTCGGACCGCATCCTGGTGATGTGCGGCGGCAAGGTCAGCGGCTGCATTCCCGGGCGCGGCGCGGACAAGCGGCAGGTCGGCCTGATGATGACCCAGATGGAAGGAGGCACGGACCATGCGCAGTGAAAGGGCTCCCTTGCTTCATATCACCAAGCGCGCCGCGCTTCCCTGGTACGGCGTGTGGGCCGTCCGCGTGGGAGCGGTGCTGCTGGCCCTCGTGCTCTGCGCGCTGATCAGCGTGCTGATGACGCGCCAGAACCCGCTGCAGATCTACGCTACCATCTTCAACGGATCGTTCGGATCCCCGCGCAAGATGTGGGTCATGCTGCAGGGCGTCAGCCTGCTCCTGTGCATCTCCCTGGCGGTCACCCCCGCCTTCCGGATGCGGTTCTGGAACATCGGCGCCGAAGGCCAGGCCCTGATGGGCTGCCTGGCGTCCGCCGCCTGCATGATCACCCTGCGCAACGTTTTCCCCCACTGGCTGGTCGTCCTGTGCATGATCGTATCCAGCGTGCTTGCCGGCGCAATCTGGGGCGTCATTCCCGCTTTCTTCAAGGCCAAATGGAATACCAACGAGACGCTGTTCACCCTGATGATGAACTACGTCGCCACGCAGCTGGTCGCCTTCTTCTGCGTCGTCTGGGAATCCCCGAAGGGATCCGGCCAGATCGGCGTCATCAACATGAAGACCGGCGTGGGCTGGCTGCCGGAGCTGTTCGGCAACCGGTACCTGCTGAGCATCGTCGCCTCGCTGATCCTCTGCGCGCTCATGTATTTCTACCTCAATTACTCCAAGCAGGGCTATGAGATCGCCGTCGTCGGCGAGAGCGAAAACACCGCGCGCTACGTCGGCATCCGGGTGGACCGCGTGATCATCCGCACGATGTGCCTGTCCGGCGCCATGTGCGGCCTGACCGGCCTCCTGCTGACCGGCAGCATCAACCACACGCTGACGACCACGCTGGTGGCGGGCCGCGGCTTTACCGCTGTCATGGTGTCCTGGCTGGCCCATTTCAACCCCATTTTCATG
>CACXEB010000410.1 GCA_902766515.1 uncultured Eubacteriales bacterium | reverse complement strand
CGTCAGTTCTTCCAAAGCGGAACAGCCATAAATCATATTGCTGCCATAACTGGTGACGCTGTTTGGAAATACCAGGGTTTTCAGCTGCTTGCAATTGTAAAACGCGTTGTTGCCGATCGTTGTCGTGCCTTCTTTAATCACGATATTCTCGACTTTGGAACTGTAGAACGAGGAATCTCCGATTGATTTCACTCCATCCACCGTGACCAGCCGGGCGGTGGTATTCTGGAAGGCATAGGGCTGTATGGTCTTGATGCCGCTCTTCAGGGTGATCTCCTCCACTCGGGGACATTCCGCCAGGAACTGGCTGCCCAGCTCCAGGTCGTCGCCGTCGATCACCAGCTTGGTCAGGTGGGAGCAGCCCTCGAAAGCGTTGTTCCCGATCTTTTTCAGGGACAGGGGCAGGGTCAGGCGGAGCATGCCGCACTTCCGGAAGGCGCCTTCGCCGATCTCCGTCAGCGTGGTGGGCAGGGTCAGTTCCATTACCTTCATGTAGCCGGTGCCGCCGTTGCTGAAGGCGTTCTTGGGAATTTTCGTGACTCCGTGGGCGATGTAGATGTAGCGCAGGCCATTGTACGCGCCGATGGTGAACGCGGACTCGGGGCAGGAATCCACCCCGGATCCGCCGACGGTCAGGTTGTGCAGCCGCTTGCAGCCCTGGATGACGTTGCTGCCGTAACGGGTGACTGTGTCTGGGAAGGCCAGGGTTTTGATGGTTTCGCAGTTTCTGAAGGCGTAGCTGCCGACAGATGCCAGGGAGGCGCCCAGGTTGACTTCCATCAGGTTTACGCAGCCGTCGAAGGCGTAGTCTCCGATCGCCGTCGCTCCGCCCAGATCCGCTTCAAACAGCCCGGTGCAGCCGGAGAATGCGCTGTTCCCGATGCTGCCACCGACGCTGATCCTGTGCAGCCCGGTACAGCCGGAGAACGCGCTGGAACCGATATCACCGCCGATGTCGACTACATGCAGGGTGGTGCAGTTTTTGAATGCCTCGCTGCCGATGCTGGCATTGGCGGGAATATGCACTTCTATCAGCGACGGGCAGTTGGCGGCGAAGTTGGATGGCAGGGACGACATGCCGCCCAGTCCGCGGATGGCGGCCAGGTGGGGATTGTTGGAAAAGGCGCCGGACCCGATCGTGGTGACGGACGATGGCACTTTCACAGCCCTTAAGGTATACTCCCCGGTATCGTGGCTGCGCAGGCCGCTCAGGGCGCCGCCGGAAATGCCGGTCACGTCATAATACCGGGTTTCCTCCACGCCGTCCACTGTGACCTTTCGGTCCGTCTGGGAGGGGATGGACAGATGCACCGGATCCACGTAATAGGTGACGGTGACATACTTTTCCTGGTTGATGTCCCAGACTTCCTTGGTGCGCACGGGGTCAAAACCGGTCACCGTGGCCGTCATCGCGGAGTCGTTATAGGAATAATAGAAGGTCTGGGTCCCCCCGCCGCTGTAGCCGTAGGTGGTCGTATCGTCGTACGGATACCCGACCGAGAATTCATCCTCCGTCATCCACCTCAGGCAGATCGTCAAGGCCTGCGCCGCGGTCGTCGGCACGGTCCACGGGAAGGAGGTGATTTCGCTGCCGTCCGGGGCAAACCATCCGAACCAGTAGTAGGGCTTCAGCTCGATCATCGGCTCTTCGACCTTGCCGCCGGGACAGGCATAGCGGTAGCTGATGGGCTGCACCGATCCGTTGAAGCTCTCCGTGAAATCGACCCGGACATCGTCGCCGCGGACAGCCATGACCATGATGTCGCGGCCGTCGTCATTCATCCGATAGCGGCCCTGGGCGTCCGGGATCAGCTCTTCCTCGACGCTGTAATCGTTGTCCGGATCAACGATCACCCATTTGACCAGGCCGTCGATCTCCGGCAGTGTGTAATGCATGCCCGCGTATGCGCTGACCGAATCATGAATGACCGCGCCGGAGGAATTGATGATTTTGATATGCCCCTGCTTTTTGATTAGGGCATAGAAAACGCTGTCCTTGTTCTTGATCTGATAGGGCCATGTGACCAGCGAGGATTCGCTGAAATGGTTGTCGGTGTACCAGCCCACGAAGTCGTATGAATCGTCATTCGCATAAGGTTGTTCGGGTTCAGGGATGAATTGGTTCAAATCCAATTTGGGATACTGACACCATGTATCAGATTCTGCCGTCGGCACCGGATCGAGATAAAACACCGCAGATGCCTGAGCGTACGGACAGTTTGATGCCCAGTGAAGATTATCCTTTTCGACTTCAGTTACAGTGCCGTCGGATGAATAAGAAAGTGCCTTCCATGACAGGTGACAATGAGCCGGGGCGAATTTAAATATAGTTGCCTCCCATATGTTTCCGCCTGAAAGATCGTCTGATACATCCAAGCCAAGAAATTTGACTATTCCGACCCGTATTGATAATTGTGCGATAACCTCGCCGGTTAACACGACGCAGTCCATCATATTGATAGAATAATCTGTCGGCGAGTCCAGCCCGCCTTCTTTTTGCCTGACGTACCTGGAGATAAACTGACTAAGATCCCCTTCGTATGACGCTTTTAATCTAAGGCCGAAAAAGCCTTTAATCTGTGCGACTCCTACGATACCGATATAAAGATTCAGCTCGACCTCGGGGCCGGCCTGGAGCTCAATCGCGCCGGCAGCAGTCAGTTTATTGTCATGACCACCGTCAACTGATTTGATTTCTCTGCCATTTTTGTCGACACCCTGATAGCTCACCCAGGAATGCTCAAACGTGATTTCACCGTTTCCGGAAAGTTTGATTTTGATACCGAATTGGGCATAAAGAGAACAGACGCCGCCAAAAGTAAACAGGAAACCTTGCCCCAACGATACCCTGTATCCGACGACGCTGTTTTCGAAGCCGTCGTCTGGAAAGAGCAGTTTTGTACTGAATTTTTTATGGTCAGGGTTGAAAGTATCCGCCATGAATTTTTCGCGTTCAGCTCTCGTATACGCATCCGTATCCTTGACCTCGCTGTTCATGGATTCATACGATACGTATTCGAAAGCGACTGTTAAATGACTGCTACCGACGTTTTTTGTTATCCCGGTTGAAGCTTCATACATGCCGCCGCTGTATTCGGTGAATAATTGCCAACTGATATCACCCTTCACTTTTAGTTTACCTTTACCAAAGGCCCTTTCAATCCCGCCGCTTGCAGTGATCTCTTTGGTAATCGGATCAGCATAAATGTTGAAAATACCCGGCCAGCCTGTCGACCCGTTAGCAACGGCCGCAGCGCTTTTCACCAGTTTCACATCCTCCGACGCCTCGAACGTCGTCACATCCAGCACCATCTCTTCATTGCTGCCGCTGACGTGCACGAACACTTCCCCGATCTCCGGGGTTTCGCAGGCAACCTCCACCATGCCGCCGTCCGTGGGCGTCAGGTTGAGGACGCGGTAATATGAAATCTGGTAAGCGTTGTCCGGATCGATCAGCATAAAGCAGGAGCCCACCGTCAGGCGCACCGCTTCCAGGGCGCGCAAGGTCAGGCGGGTCGCGCTGTACCGCTTGAAATGGCCCTTTCGGATATCGGCGTAGTCCACCACGCCCGCACGGAAGTCATACTCGCCCAGGCGCTCGAAAGCGTATCCCTGCTGCGCCGCCCAGCGCTGGGCATGGCTGCCGTTGTAGCCGCGCAGCGTGATCCCCCGGGGGAACGCGTCCCGGCCGATGGCGTAGATATTGCCCGGCAGGCTGACCGCCGCGAGGCCGCTGACACCGCGCAGGGCGTCCGGCGCCACGCCAACCACGTCCAGCCCGTCCAGCGCATCCGGGACGGTCAGGGCGGAAGCGTCTGCCCCCAGGTAGCCGGTGACCACCGCATAGCTGTCACCTGCCCGGGCATACTGCCAGACGCCGGAGACCAGCCGCTCGCCGCCTTCCGCTTCCCGCAGCGCCCAGTCAAAGTTCCAGGAGGCCGTCGGCAGCGCCGGCAGGGGCAGGCTCTCCGCCAGCGCCGCCGTCAGCAGCCGGACGCCTTCCGCGGGCACGAGCCCCATCCACAGGCTGAACGCCAGCATCAGGGACAGCGCTTTCAGCAATGTACGTCGTTTCATACAATCATTCCTCCCGGGCAAGATGCTTTTCTGTGTGTAACGGTGTGGTATCGGTATGACGGGCATCCGCGGCCTGTCTGGTCAGAAGGCGGCAGTCCCGTGAGTCCTCAGCGATGGACCTCCATGGGGGCCAGGGCCTGGTAAATATCCACGAAGATGTTTTTTTCGTTGTTCCGGTCGATGTAGACGGGCACCTGTCTGGCAATGATCAGCTCGGTGGGATCAAAGTACAGGCTGGGGCTGTACCAGATGTGGGTGACGCCGGTCCTGGGATCCTTGTAGCGGCATTCGACCAGGTAGTATTCGCGGTAGCGGACGCCGGTGTACATGTTGTCGCTGCTTTTGTCGAAGGAGGTCTGCG
>CACXEB010000409.1 GCA_902766515.1 uncultured Eubacteriales bacterium | reverse complement strand
GAGGAAGTCATTCCCACCCTGCCGCTGGACAGGAAGGACCTCGAAGCGTTTGCCGCCGCGGTGCAGGACCGCTTCAACAACCCCTTCGTGAACCATGAGCTCATGAGCATTTCCCTGAACTCCACCTCCAAGTGGCGGGCGCGCAACATGCCCACCTTCCTGGACTATATCGAGGCCAACGGCAGGCTGCCCAAGTGCCTGACCGCCAGCCTCGCGGCCTACATCGCCTTCTATTCCAACGACATCCAGGCGCTGAATGACAAGGGCCTCGTCTGCAAACGGCCCAAGGGCAACGAATACACCGTGTCCGACGACCGCTGGGCGCTTGAGTTCTACTGGGATCGCAGGAACGCTTCCCCCGAAGCCCTGGTGCACGACGTGCTGACCAACGAGCAGATGTGGGGCCAGGACCTGAGCGTCATCCCCGGCCTGGAGGCCGAAGTGGTCCGCATCCTGAAGCTGATCCGCGAAAAAGGCGCGCTGACGGCCTACGCGGAAGCGATCGCCTGATATACCGCACGCGGAGCCGGACCGGAGGCGCAGCCCCGGCCACGGCTCCGCGTATCCTGTACTGCACATCCCTTTCATTCAAGGACCGGCGCGGCTGTTCACGTACCTGAACGCCGTCCGTTTCCTGCCAGTCAACATCCGTTGCCGCGGCTTCCTGCGCGCTCATCCCTCCACGGCATTCACCCGGCCCGTATACACCGCCGCATCCGCCATCGGCCAATGACAAACGGGAGGCTTTACCATGAAACGCATCGCGCTGATCCTGGCGATCCTGCTGGCCCTGACCAGCCTGACGGCCTGCGCGGAAGGTCCGCTGGACGCCTTTTTCGAGGCCGGTCATGCTGTCCTCGTCGAAACCGAAACCGCCGGCTTTGACCTGGCGGCCTGCAAGATCGTCATGCCGTCCGACGAATACTGGGCCGGTATCGGTACGCCAAAGCCCTCCGAGGACGAAGTGAACAGCATGATCGCCGCGGCGCTGGCGGAAGCGTCCGTATTCAGCGTGTCACCCGCGGGCGTTTCCGCGCTGATCACCGTCGGCGGCGTGAATGGCACTGTGCTCGCACTGAACGGCGACAGCCTCGCCGTGCTTTTCCCCAGCGAAACGCGGGGCGTCGCGGACAAATACGGCAACATGCGCAAACTGTTTACCCAGGGGCTTCGTGCGTGTCTCGGCGATGAAGGCGTCGTCTGGTCGCCCGACGGACGCTATGCGGTCATTCCCAATTACCGCAGGACCGTGATCAATATGCAGCTCATCGTCGATCCCATGATCATCGATACGGTGACCGGCGAGGTGTTTCTGACGGCCACATACAACGACCGCATCATCCCAAAGGAAGGCGAAGAGCCCGGCGGTGCGCTCACAGCGGCCTGCTTTTCCCGCGATGGCCGGTACCTGTACTACACCTTTATCGGCAGCCTCGGACAGGGCCGCTACTCCCTGCTGCGCTGCGAGCTGGCGACCGGCAGCACGGAGCTGCTCCTGAGCAGCGATGACCGGATTTACTATCCCCGGCTGTCCGAGCTCCGGGATGGTACCTTCATGATCCTCAGCGACGAACGGGACGCCACCCGGCCGATGGGCGTTGCGCGCCTGACGCCCGGCGGTTTTCTCTCCGGCCTGACAGGCGGCGGATGGCGCGTCAGCACGGCATCCTTCGACCTGCCCCTGTCGCTGTGGCGGGTCACGCAGCTGGACTATTCCGCCGATTCCGGCTGGGCTTTCTGCCTCGGCAGCGCGGATTCCATGGGCTACGCGCTGCAGCGCTTTCGTCCGGACGAAGGCTGCGCGGGCATCGGACAGCGCTGGATGCTGCGGGCCGACACCCACGGATTCATCCCCCTGGAAGGCGACCCCACGGCTGTGCTTTCCAGCATGTTCTCCGATGGGCATATGAAGCCCGACGCGGAGTATCTCATGATGCTGGCGGCGCAGCTTTCCCCGGACGGGCAGTACGCGCTTGTGCAGTACCGGGAGGAGATCAACGGATCCATCACCTTCCCGCTGCTTCTGGTCCGGCTGGAAGATATGAAGGCCGTGCCGGTGACGGGCCTGTCCGCAGAACTGCCGCCCTACCGCACTGCCCTGACCCGCAAATACGCGCCGGGCATGGAATGGAACTGCGGCCAGATCCTCCTGATGGTGGACCAGGATGTCCGCAGCTACCGGTTTGATACCGGGAATTGATCACGGATCCCCATCGCTCCGCCCGCGCGCGGTCAATGCCGGACCAGGTAATTGCCTGTTCTGATACCGGAGGTTATCACATGAACCGACTCCTGCAAATCACCCCCCGCGATATGGTCGCGGTCGCGCTGGAACCGCTGAAGGCCGGGGAAACCGTGTCCTATGGCGCCGGCGAAGTCACGCTGCTGGAAGACCTGCCGATGGGGCACAAAGCAGCCCTTCGCGATATCCGCAAGGGCGAGCCGGTCATCAAATACGGCTATCCCATCGGCTACGCGCTCAGCGACATCCCCACCGGCGCCCATGTCCATACCGAAAACCTGAAGACCCTGCTCTCCGGCGAGCTGGAATACGCCTGGCACCCGATCGAGGTGCCCGAAGAGCACCTGCCGCCGAGGACCTTCCTGGGCTATCCCCGCTCGGACCGCCGGCCCGGCATCCGCAACGAGCTCTGGATCATCCCGACCGTCGGGTGCGTCAACGACGTGGCAAAGACGATCGCGGCCATGGCGCAGGACCTGGTGGGCAGCGGGGTCGACGGCGTGTATGCTTTCACCCATCCCTACGGCTGTTCGCAGCTGGCGCTGGACCAGGACAATACGCGCCAGGTGCTGGCGGACTTCTGCGTCCATCCCAATGCCGGCGGCGTCCTGCTGCTGGGCCTCGGCTGTGAAAACAGCGGCATCGCGCAGATCAGGCCCCTCATGGGCAATTATGACGAAAGCCGCGTCCGCTTCCTGATCAGCCAGGACGTCGAGGACGAGGCGACCGAAGGCCTCCGCCTGGTCGAAGAGCTGGCCGCCCGGATGCGGCAGGACAAGCGCGTACCCTGTTCGGCAGACCAGCTGGTCGTCGGCCTCAAGTGCGGCGGCTCGGATGGCCTGTCCGGCATCACCGCCAACCCGACCATCGGCGTGTTCTCCGACCTGCTGACCGCCATGGGCGGCAGCACCATCCTGACCGAAGTGCCCGAGATGTTCGGCGCGGAGACCATCCTGATGTCCCGCTGCGGCACGGAAGAGCTGTTTGAAAAGACCGTGCGCCTGATCAATGATTTCAAGGGCTACTTTGAAAGCTACCACATGCCGGTGTACGAGAACCCCTCCCCCGGCAACAAGCAGGGCGGCATCACCACCCTGGAGGACAAAGCGCTGGGCTG
>CACXEB010000408.1 GCA_902766515.1 uncultured Eubacteriales bacterium | reverse complement strand
TCCATTTCCTCGTACTGGGAATAGTAATAGAAGGTATAGCCCGCATCATCGGACGCGATCAGCATCTCGTCAAAATAGCACTGCAGCGTGCTGGTCAGGCCGTACTGGTCCATGAGGGCCTTGCGGGCGGCGATCCGCGCCGTGCACAGGTCGGTAAACGGACTCTCCGCCAGCGCCGCGCCCATCGTGACGCACAGGCAGGCCAGCAGCAATGCAACGATTCTTTTCAGCATCGTGTATCATCCTCCTTCATGTCGCTTGATCGGTCCGGGCGGCAGCCCGGAACCGCGTCCATTATATCAGACGGCATAACCGCCCGTTTTTATTCACCCGGGACAAAATTCTGTGGAAAAAAACCGCTTTATCAACCGTTGTCCGGCCCGGCAACCCGATTTGCAATTCGTACGGAAAGGGAGTATAATGTTTTTTATTCTTTGTCGTTCGAAGGGAGGGAGGACCGTGCGGCGGCTGATCGTCTGCCTGCTCACGCTGGCGCTGATGGCGCCCGCTGCTGCCCCGGCCGCTCCCGAAGCCGCCGCGCCCGTGCTGCGCGCCCTGATCGTGACCTGCGACCGCTTTCTCAGCCAGGAGGAGACGACCCCCGCCGCGCAGGAGAACGCGCGCCTGATGGCAGGTGCCCTGGCCGCCGATGCGCGGGGCTACGCGGTCATCCGGACCGAATGCGATACCATCGGCAGCGCGGAAGCCTTCTACGCGATCCTGCTGGATACCTTCAGCGGGGCGGGAGAAAACGATATTTCCGTGCTCTACATCAGCACTCATGGGGTGTACAACACCGCCCGCAGCAACCTGACCGCAGAACTCCTGCTGTGCGACGGGACCACGGAGGACGCGCTGTCGCCCCAGCTGCTCGAAAGCATGCTTGCCTCCATCCCCGGCACCCATGTCCTGCTGATGGACGCCTGCCATTCCGGCGCGTTCATCGGCAAGGGCCTGAGCAACGGCGCGGACGCCGTACCGATGACCGGTCCGCAGACCCGCATCCTGTGCAGCGCCGGCGGCAGCGAGGACAGCTGGTACTGGCGGTCGGAGGAGGGCGGCGCCCTCCACGGAGCCGGATACTTTACCTCCATCCTCACCCGCGGCCTGGATGCCGGCGCGGGCTGCCCCGCGGACAACGACCGGGACGGCCGGGTGACCCTCCGCGAGGCGTTCACCTGGCTGCGCGGCCACTACGCCGTGTCCACGCCCCAGGCTTACCCGGAGTATGACGACGCCTTCGTGCTGTTCGCCTGCGGGGAGGCCGGGGAACCCCAGGGCATGACGGAGATCGACTTCGAGGAGACCGTCTTCTCCGGGGACGTGAACCGGCTCCGCTTCTCCTATACCCTCCACCAGCCCATGCGCGTGGCCTACCAGCTGGTCTACATGGTCCGCGGGGCCTGGGATTTCCGCAACGCGGCCCAGCTGTCCGAACCGGATACCCTGCAGCCCGGCGTGTATGAACGCCAGCTGACCCTCCGCCTGGCGGACGAGGACACGGAGACCTCCGGTTACCTGATGCTGCAGATCTTCTCCCTGGACGACGGATCCCCCGCGCTGCACGACAGCCGGCTGATCAGCGTGCTGCCCCTGGCGGGCGATATCGCCCTGGGCGTGGAGTGCCGGAACGTCTACCGGCCCGGGGTCGGGCGGGAGTTTCCCGTGACCGTCCGGCATGACATCCCCTGCCTGCTGACCGTCCAGGTGCAGAACATCCGGGGCGATACGGTCCGCTACCTGGCCTATGAGCAGCCCAGCCGCCCCCAGCACCTGGTGCCCGAAGGCACCTGCCTGTACTGGGACGGCCTGCTGGCTGACGGCAGCCCCGCCCCCTCCGGCTATTACGTCATCCGCGTGCAGACCGATACCGGCGGCGCAGTCCGCCACGCCTACAGCACCGTGTTCCGCCTGCTGCGCGAGGACAGCGCCGGTTAATGCCACGGCCTGTCGCTGTCCGTGGACGCGCTTCACCGGGCGGTCATTCCGCCCGGGAAATAAAAGGATCCGCCGCCGGTCAGCTCCGGCTGCGGATCCTGTTGTTGTACGCCCGCCATGGGCAATAGCTTGGTAGTGAAAGTCCACTGCACGCTTGGTAGTAGGAAGTGCTAGCCGAACGGCAAGGGTG
>CACXEB010000407.1 GCA_902766515.1 uncultured Eubacteriales bacterium | reverse complement strand
GCTGCGTGCCCTTGCAAAAAGCTATGCGCTGGGCGCTCTGAGTGCCGCAGAGTTTACGGAGGCATGCCAACAGCATACGGATGCCATATGGTAGCGTAAGCGGCAGAAGCATCCCTGTGTTTCGCGACAGAAACGCGGCCGGCGATTTCGCCGGCCGCGCTTTGCTCATTTCACCGGCTGGATCAGCCGGACGCCGCGATCCACCACATAGGCGAGCGGCAGCCAGTACTCGGCCCCGCCGTAGTCCTCCGTATCCACATAATACACAGCGCCCGGAATGTCGGCGGGCGAAGCCATCGCCACATATTTGCCCGTCTTTTCGTCATATCGCATGGGGCTGGCGCCTTTGATGCGGCGGAAGGTCGCGCCGGGCGCGGAGTCAATGATGTGGCACATGGTGCCATCCTCGCTCAGCCGGTCCGTCATGGCGATGTGGCCCTTGACGATCGCGAAGGAAAACACGCTGCCCTGCTTGTACTTCTGGACGATGTCCGCCTTTTTGACATACAGGTCAAACCGTGTTTTGTATCCGAACTGCTTCGCCGCGCGGCCTACCAGGTTGGAGTTGATGGTGCCGCCCTCCACCAGGCAGGTGGCATAGGTGACCGCCAGGCGCTCGGGCAGGATCTCCTCCTCCTGATAGCCCAGCTTCTGCAGGGCGTGGCTCAGCGCGAAGATCGCGCAGCCGGACTGCTCCAGGGTGCTGTGGCGGTATCCCTGGTTATGCCAGGTCCCGTCCATCTGGCTGTACAGGATGAAGCCGGGTTTGCTGTCCTCCTTCTTGGATGTATCCGCGGAAAAGGACCACTGCACCTTCACCGTCTGATCGCCCGCCCGCACCGCGTCAGGCCGGTGTTCCGCGTCGACCGGCAGCGTCCACAGCGCGTACCGCCCCGTGGCGTCCTGCGCGCGGTCCACGCGCGCCGTGCCGACGGTATAGGTCCGCAGCCGCTTGCCGTCCGCGTCGAGCGTCTCGATTTTTGAGGTCATGGCGGTCGCCCAGACCGTGACCGCGTCACCGTCCGGGGTCCTCGCCGCCGTACCGGTCAGCCCCGCCCCTTCCGGGGTCACGCTGATCGTCGCCAGCGCCTGGCCCGCGCTGCCCAGGACGTTTTCCGCCCGGAACAGCCACGACTGCGCTCCCGCGCCGGTCAGCGGCACGCGAATGCGCCAGCGCAGGCCGTCCGTCTGGGGCTCCGCCTCCGCCAGCCCATAAACCAGCGGGGACCGGCCGTCAATGATCAGCAGCAGGCGCTCTGCTGATGCGTCCGTCAGCACCTGCGCGGCAATCTCATCCTGATAGGCGCTGCCGCGGTCGGTGTTCAGCATGACCTCACGGACGGACGCGCCCCGGTCCGCACCGGGCTGCGCCACGCCCATGACCGCCAGGGCTTCCCCGCAGTGAATATATACCGCGGCGTTCCTGCAGTCCGCCGTGCTGTTCTCGTCCATCTGCAGCGCCAGCTGGTTGCCTTCGCGCTGTACGTGAAGGCCCTTGCCCTGGGCTTCAAAGGTCCACTCGTCGCTGGCGGTAATATCCACCATGCGGGACCCGCCAGCCGCCGGACACAGCCAGGACGCCGCCGCCTGCCCATCGACCGCGGCCCGGTCACGGACCTCCTCAAACAGGTACAGCTCGGCTTCCTCTTCGGATTCCTCGGACTGTCGGATCGTGATCCGCCGCGTCAGACCCATGCAATGGACCAGGATCGAGGCGGTCCGCTCCCCCGCGGTCGCGTCCATGGCAAAGGTCAGGGGATCGCCGCCGGTGCCGCACGCATTGAACAGCGTCAGCCCTTCACCTTCCGTTTCCGCGTTCCAGGGGCCCGCGGAAAGGATCGTCAGCGTACGGATTTCACCCTGGGCCAATACCGGCCCCAGGTTGCCCCGCACCGTGACGCCGCCGGTCCCGCTGACCAGGACGTCCGCCGACGCGGAAGCCGTTTTGCCAAGCCCGTCCGTCACTGCCACAGACAGTGTCAGCTTTCCTTCCCGGTAGGGGGTATACTGCCATTCGGTCTGCGAACCTTCGGTCGAAAAAACGCGCTCCGTGCCATACCAGGCGTCCAGGCGGCAGGTCATGTCCGGCGCGCCGCCCGTCACCCGGGCCGTCACCTTCAGCGCTTCGCCTGCCTTCAGTTCCGTCCGGTCCATCGAAAGCGTCACGGCAGGGGGATCATACACCGTAAACTCCGCCGTCATGGCCGGCCCCTTGTCCGGCGTGACCGTCAGGCGGTAGGCCCCTGCCTCCCGCGCATACAGCTTCGCCTGCCGCACCGTCGTTTCCCGTCCGGTATTGATCTGCTCACCGTCCCGGTACAGCGCGTATACCCGCTGCCCGCCGCCGTCCTGGGTCTCTATGGTCAGCCAGTCGCCCACGGTCAGGCGATCCGCGCTCAGCCGCAGCGAATTTTCCGCCGCCGCCGGCAGCGCCAGCGCCATCAGCACCAGCCACAGGATAAGCAACCTTACACGCATGAGCCGCAAATTCCTCCGCATCATTCAGGATCCACGGCCATTATAATCGTTTTTTCATTCTTTTTCAAGCGCCACGAGCAGGCCCAGGCATCCTGCGGCGATATCCCGCCAGGCCCTTTCAAAATCGCCTGTATACCAGGGGTCCGCCACTTCCTGTCCCGGCCTGCCCGCATAATCCAGCAGCAGCCGCACCTTGCCCTGCGGATCGCCTCCCGCGATCCGGCAGATATTCCGGATGTTGGCGTGATCCATACCGATCAGCAGGTCATACCGGTCATAGTCCGTCCCGGTCATCTGCCGCGCACGATGGTCTCCGCAGGCGATCCCGTGCTCCGCCAGCTTTCTCCGCGCCGGCGGATAGATCGGGTTGCCGATCTCCTCCCGGCTGGTCGCCGCCGAGTCGATCACATAGCGTTCCGATTCCCCCCGCCCGCGCAGCAGGTCCTTCATCACCCATTCGCTCATCACGCTGCGGCAGATGTTGCCGTGGCAGACAAATAATACTTTTATCGGCATT
>CACXEB010000406.1 GCA_902766515.1 uncultured Eubacteriales bacterium | reverse complement strand
TCCTTGCCCTTGTTGGCCCCGTGGCAGGTGCCGTAGCTGATGGCCAGCGCGTCGCAGCCGGTCTTTTTGAAGAAGTCGATGGCCTGCATGGGGTTGGTATAGGTGCTGGTGGCGGAGAACACATGATCCTCCACGCCGGCCAGCACACCCAGCTCGCCCTCGACCGTGACGCCGTATGGATGGGCATATTTGACCACTTCCCGTGTCAGAGCCACATTGTCCTCATAGGGCAGGGAGCTTCCGTCGATCATCACAGAGGTGTATCCGCCCTCGACGCAGGCCTTGACGCTCTCCAGGCTCTTGCCGTGATCCAGGTGCAGCGCGATGGGCACGGGGCTGACGGCGCCGCAGGCTTTGACCGCGTCGCCCAGCGCCTTCGCGCCTTTGCGCTTCTGCTCAAGAGTGCCGTGCATAAAATCCTCGGCCCCGCCCATGTAGGCGTTGGACGCCTCAGCTCCCTGCAGGATCGCGCCGGAGTGCAGCAGTTCATGCACCCGTACGGCGGCCTCCACCTGGCCGAAGCTGTTCATATTGAAAGCGCCCTGTCCGTAACGATAGGTATCGGCCGCTTCCAGAATGGCTCGCATTGGTACTAACATGCTGTCCTCCTTAATTCATGTCCTGGGATTCTCTGTTCAGATTTCTTCCACGGAACAGGTGTAGGATCGCCGGCCCATCAGGTCCACCGCGCTGCCCGTCAGCCGGATGGCCTGCTCGTCCACGATGTCCGCGCTGCTCACGCCCAGCTTCAACTCCGCCGGGCCCGGCTCCACACCGAAAACCATGTCCTCATTATAGTATCCGAGGCCTGCCGCTTCAAGGTGGAAGACGATATTTTTGCTCTCTCCCGCTTTCAGGTGCACCCGCTTGAACGCCACCAGCTGCATGTTGGGCCGGATCACATGCGCCCCGGAGAAGTGATAATACAGCTGGAGCACCTGGTCGCCGTCGCGGCCGCCCGTGTTTTTGACCATGCAGCTGACGTCGATCTGACCGTCCGTCGGCAATTCCGTCGAGGAGAGGGTCATGGGGCCGACCTCAAACGTCGTATAGCTCATGCCGTGGCCGAAGGGGAACAGAGGTATGTCCGTATCGTCCACATAGCCGCCGGAAAAGATGGCGCTGGCCGTCTCATCGCCGCCGGAGGAATAGCCGGAGCCCACCCGGTGGTTGTACACGATGGGAAGCTGGCCGATATGGTGCGGCACCGTGAAGGACAGGTGCCCGCCGGGATTGACGGTGCCGTCCAGCACGTCCGCGACGACGCGTCCCGCCTCCGCGCCCGGCATGAAGGCCTGGATTATGGCCGATACGTGCTCCTTGGCCCAGGGCAGCGCAAAAACGCCGGGGCCATACAGCACCAGGGCCACGGGCTTTCCAGTGGCGCAGACCGCCTCCAGCAGCTGCTGCTGCACGCCCGGCAGCCCTAAGTGGCTGCGGTCCTTGCCTTCGCCGCCGGTGACATTGACCCAGCCGCAGTTGCCGCCCATCGCCAGGATGACGGCGTCGCTCTCCCGCGCCGCCCGCACAGCCGCATCGAAGCCCGAGGTATCCTCCCGGATGATGTCGCAGCCCTGGGCATAGGTCACCTGGAAGCGGTCCTCCAGGACCTCCTTCAGGCTGCGGGCGCCCATTTTCCTGAGCAGGGAGGGCAGGTCGTCCAGCTTCCGCCGGTCTTCCTCGCTGTACAGCGCCATGAAGGAGGCGAACATGTTGTTGGTGCCCTTTTTCTGCTTGTTTTCACGCTTGTCCCTGGCCACCTCGTCCGCGATCCCGTTGAAGGTCACGCTTTCAGCGTCCTCAGCCCCGGCCTTGATCATCTCAATGTAGGCCGGATAGGTGTAGCCGCTGATGGGATAACGCATGTTGTCAGCATGGGGGCCGATCACCGCCAGCTTCATGCCCTTTTTGAGCGGCAGCAGCCCATCGTTTTTCAGCAGGGTAATGGACTTTTCGGCGATCCTCCGGCTGACCTCCGCCTTGTCCGCGTTGGTCATGGCGGCTTTCACCTTTTCGATATCCACATAGGGGTGCTCGAACAGGCCGTATTCAAACTTGATCGTCAGGATGCGCCGCACCGATTCGTCGATCAGCGCCACATCCAGCTCGCCGCTGCGCACATAATCCGGCAGCTGCCGGAACGCGCTGCCCACGGGGATCTCCGTATCCAGGCCGCCCTTTTTCGCCAGCAGACCGGCTTCCTTGTAGCTCCGGGCGATATGGAAGTAATTGTACATCTTCATGATGCCCGCGCCGTCGCTGGTCAGCATTCCCCGGAAGCCCATGGTGTCCCTGAGCAGGGTGCGGGCGATCTTCTTATTGGCGCCGACGCACTGGCCGTCGATCTCCCCATAGTTGGCCATCATGCCGGACACATCCGCTTCCTTGGTCGCGGCCTCAAAGGGCGTGGCGAACACCTCATACAGCTCGCGGTCGTTGATGCGGCTGACGGCGCAGTTCAGGCCGCCCTGACTCTCGGCATAGCCCAGGAAATGCTTGGCGATGCAGGCGGGACCGCTCTGCTTGTCCCCCTGCATGCCGCGGATATAGTGGATGCCCATCTGGCTGATCAGGTAGGGGTCTTCGCCGTAGGTCTCGTAG
>CACXEB010000405.1 GCA_902766515.1 uncultured Eubacteriales bacterium | reverse complement strand
GCTGTGAGGATAGACCCAGAGGTTATCAAATCGTTTCTCTTTCACATCTTTCCTTTTCCTCCTTTGCGGCACCCGTGAATAGTAACGGCAATTACCTGACCGCCTCCTGCCAGCTGCGTTTGTCGATCCGGACCGTCCCGTCGCTGAATTCGAGATGGAAGATCACTTCCGGCTGCAGCTCAGCGGCGGGGCGCAGGCGGAGCTTCAACTGGCCGGACAGCGGCTCTGCTGCTCCGCCGCGCTCTTCCGGTCCCTGGTAACCCAGGTCCAGGACGGGGCCAACCGGATCGTACCGGATGAGATGATGATAGAAGGCAACTGTATGCGTGTCGCCGTAGTTCGTCTTGAATGGTTTCAACGTGTATTCAGCCAGGCGGGCTGTGCCTGCCGCCGCGTCCAGGGCGATATAGACCTCGTTCAGCAGCTGGTTCCTGCTGTCTTCCGGACGGCCGGGGATGCCGGCGATATAGACCGGACTGACCAGACCGTATCCGAAGCCGGTCGCCTCTTCATACACGACGCAGGGAATCGCCTGGCCGGACGCGTTCAGGAACGGCAGCAGGCCGCAGAAATCCATCGCGGCAGCGTCACCGTCCCGATAGGGCGGAAGGTCAAGGTAGGCAAGCAGATTATATAGATCCGGCCTGTCAGACCGCGGCAGCACAAGACAGGCAACGGCCTTGTCCAGTCGCTTGAGCGCATCTGCGTCCAGCGGATACCGGAGCGTCACGGCATATTGCTGCGGTTCCTCCGGGACGGAGAGGGTCTCACTGAGGAATGGGTAGGGATCGGTGCCTGCCGGTGGCGGTTCGTCAGCATCTTCGGGGTCGGGAGACGGCTCCTCCGGCGCGTCCTGTCTCGCCACCGGTCCGTCGGAAAAGACCAGGCGAACGGGCACATCCAGGACCAGGGGTTCGTCAAGGGGGATCGTGACGCTGGCTCTTTTTAATTTCACATCGCCCAGATTGTCTATGCTGTCCGCGACTTCGACACGGAATCCGCACACGGTGATTTCGGTGAGCTCGCGCTCTGCAGGACCTTCTGCATCAGGCAGGAAGCCAAGCGTTCTGTCCGGGGGCAGGATCACGGAAAAGTCAAAGACGCATTTTCCGCCGCCGCCCATCAGGTCGATCCGGGACGGCGCGCGCAGGCAGTCGCGGAGCTGCATGTCGTTGACGCGAAATACCGCCCGGTAGTCCTCGTTCATCCGGTAAAAGGCGAGCTGCATGTCGCTGGAAGTATTGTTTACGATGACCGCCTGTCCGCGCAGCAGGTCATCCTCCGCCGGCTCTATGTGAAGGACGTTGAAAATGATCTGATCCGCCTCCGGATAATCATTGTCCGGGTCAGGACGATCCGGCAGGCGCAGCCCGGAGAGATCGAGCTCCGCGGTGAAGGAGACCCTTTGCCCGGCGACGGAGGTATTTCCGCCGCTTTCCTTCAGGTATATGAAGGGGATGACGCTGACAGAATGGACGGCGCTTTCATCCATTCCCTGCAGGGCGGAAACGGGGATCATCACATCGGCGATGCCGGTTTCACCGCTGCGGATCTCCCGGGTCGAGAACAGGATGTTTTCGGGGCAGGTGAAGCGGTTGAGAATGGGATTTGCGAAACCGGTGTACACGGGGACGGCAGCATGGTTTTCCACGTACGCGCGCAGGACGATCCCTTCCACGGAGGCATTCCGGACCGCTTTCAGCGCAAAGGGGCGGATGACGCAGTCCCCGACGGTCCATTCGGCATCCAGCGGCACCTCGGCCACGACATCCGGACTGTCCAGCGGGATCAGGGAGCTGCCCCATTCATTGCCCTGCGTGTCCCGCAGCACGAACTGGGCCGCCAGGTTTTTCCCTGCCGAGTTGACCGGCAGGAACCGGAGGCTCCAGGGACGGCGGTTATCCGCCTCGGTCACATGGTGATACCCTTCGGGCAGGGCCGTCTCATCGGATAACAGCACGCTGGTTTCCAGCAGGCTGTGCGTCCGTCCGTCGGCGTCGATCACGTTCAGGTTGAATTCGCTCAAACGGTTTGCCTGCCAATTAGAGAACGGCAGCAGATTGCCTGAAAGGGTGGCCGTTTTCACCCGGGGAATGCACACGAAGCTGATGAAGGGCCAGGTTTCCGGATCGGGAACGATGGATTCCCTGCCCAGGTTGACCGTGTCGCCGTCTCCGGTGATCGGGAGAATGTCCATGATCTCCAGCGCGTTGGTTTCATCGTTCCTGCGGCAGCGGATCAGCACGCTCGTGGATTCGTAGCTGTTTTCATCCCAGGCGCTGTTCATCACGGAACTGTTCCCGAGGAGGGCATAGATCAGGTAATAGCCGTCGCGGACGACGAAGGGAATGGGCCAGGTCTCGATGACGCCGTTTTCATCCACCGCGTAGAGGGCTTCAAAGCTGTAGGCGGCGCTCAGCGTGTTCCCGTCAAGGACCGCGTCCTCGATCGCATAGATGTTGTTGTAGATCTCCCCGGAACCGTAATCCTGCAGGATCATGCAGGAAGCGGATCCGAAGTGCAGCAGCTGCTCCTCGGTCAGGGTGATTTCAACGGTCTGCGTCCCCTCCGGGGTCAAGGGGTCCGCACGGCCGTCGAGGCCGGACCAGTCCGCCAGCCGGTCCCCGTTCCAGATGGTGTCGTACCGGGCCAGGTACCGGCGGTAATCAGGCAGCAGGTCCATTTCTCCGTAGGTTTCCCGCCATTCCCGGACGTACATCTCCTTGTTGTAGAAAGGATACCAGACCGACAGGCCGTGGGCGCGGTCCTGATTCCCGACGGCGCAGGCGACGGCGTCCGCCAGGGCGTCCTGCAGCGCACTGGCGCAGCCGGGCGCGGTGAAAGCGGTCTGCGCGGCGAGATCATACAGGTCCACCAGGTCATAGTCCGAAGCGGTGGAGGCGCGGCCGAAACCCTTGGTGTTCAGGCGGCTGCGCGAGATCTCCGAAAAGGACGAAGCATTCAGCGCGTCAAAGGCTTCTGCGAAAAAGGCGTTCGTCGCCGCTTCGACCGCGGGTATCCGGTCCAGCCGGATCAGGGACAGGGTGTACATGTCCTTTTCCGTCTGGCTGGCGTCATAGCAGGCGAGGATCCGCCGTCCGGTCTCCTCCGCGTCCGTACCGGCTGACGAGAGAAAGGCGTAGTCCCATCCGCGGGCGGGCTCCGTCTCCTGGCTGGCGATCATGTAATCCGCGTACGGGGCGCAGGTGCCTGCTACCTCCACGCTGGCCATCAGGCAGGCGTCAAAACCGATCCAGGACAGCCTGCTGCCGGAGGAAAAGGGGCTCGCTGCCAGCGCGTCGGACAGCTCGCGGATCGACAGGCGGTCCATCCCGTACCGCTCATCATAGCAGACGCCCTCCAGCGGACCGCCGCCGTGGTTCCAGAGGATCAGCGCGTACCGGTCCGCGGGGCAGAGCCCGGGACCCAGCTGCAGCAGCGTCGTGAGGGGCTCGGAAAGCCCCATGCTCATCGCCGGCAGGCGCCGGACGACCCGCTGCCTCCGCCCCCTGATTTCGACCAGCGTCAGCTCGTTGGGGCTGTATTGCGTCACCCAGCCGGAGGAACCGCCCGCCATGACCAGGACGGTCAGGTCCGGGTTGTCGGCGCAGGCGGCGAAGATCTCCTGCAGGTCAGCCGATGCCGAGCCATAGCCGCTCTCGAGGTTGCTGCCGCACATATAGATCATGACGGTCAGTTTTCCGGACGCCGCGGCGGCAGTTCCGCACGGGATGATCCGGAGCGATACGAGAACCAGCAGGATGAGACAGGCGGTTTTCTTCATGGCGCGATCCTCCATGGGCGGCGGATAATTGTGAGTCGTCTGACAAGCGGATATCCTGTATTCTACCATACCGGATACCCGGCGTCAAATAGCGGATGGCCACAGAGTTGCCGGAGACGGCTGCGCAATAACTGAGCATCCCCGCTATTCTGCAAAGGTTGAAATCATCATCCTGCTGGTATATAATAAGGGCATTCCCGGGCGGCCGCGACGGCTGCGCCATCAAACGAACGAGGTGGAGGATCATGAAGAACACTGAGAAGAACACCCTGCGTCAGCCCCTGAAGCGATGGCTCTGCCTGGCGCTTGCCGCGCTGCTGGCGCTGGGCGGGATGACCGCTTTCGCCGGGGAAGCGGACGACGCGCAGGCGCTGATCGCCAAGGCGAGGGAAGCGGCCAGCGCGGGGGATTATGAAACGAGTTTCACGTACATGCAGCAGGCCGCGGAAACGGGCGACGCGGATGCGCAGAACCTGCTGTCCTGGCACTACCTGTACGGGATGGGAACGGAGCAGTCCTACGAAAAAGCCGTGGAGTACATGCGACTGGCGGCGGAGCAGGGGCACGGCGACGCGCTGTTGAACCTGGGCAACATGTATTTCTATGGATACGGCGTGGAGCAGTCCTTTGAGAAAGCCATCGAATACTTCCGGAAGGCGTCGGAGCAGGGCGTCAGCGACGGCCTGCGGGCGATCGCCAACATGTATTTCTACGGCAACGGCGTGGAGCAGTCCGATGAGATGGCCGCGGAGTACAACCGCCAGGCGGCGGAGATGGGCAACGCCCAGGCGCAGTACAACCTGGGCTGGATGTACCAGCACGGCGTCGGCGTGGCGCAGGATCTCGCCAAAGCGGTCGAGTACTTCCGGCAAGCCGCGGACAACGGCAACAGCGGCGCGATGAACGACCTGGGCGTGATGTACGCGAATGGCCAGGGTGTAGAGCAGTCTGACGAAACGGCGTTCCAGTATTACCGGAAGGCCGCGGACATGGGATACCCCATGGCGATGTTCAACCTCGCGCAGTGCTATGAGAACGGCTGGGGTGTGGAGCAGTCCTACGAAAAGGCGGCGGAATGCTACCAGCGCGGCGCGGACATGGGGGACACCGAGTGCTTTGTGAACCTGGGGATCCTGTACGAGGACGGCCTGGGCGTGGAGCAGTCCTATGAGCAGGCCGTGGCGTGCTACCGGCAGGGCATGGATCAGGGAAACACCGACTGCATGGTGAACCTGGGCGTCCTGTATGAGGACGGCGCAGGCGTGGAGCAGTCCTACGAGCAGGCCGCGGCGCTGTACCGGCAGGCGGCGGACCAGGGGAATTCCTACGCGATGGCCCTGCTGGGCGAGCTGTACCAGTTCGGCTACGGCGTGGAGCTCTCGTGGGAAACGGCGCTTGAGTACTACCGGATGTCCGCTGATCAGGGCGATCCCCGCGGCCAGGATGACCTCGGCCGGATGTACCAGTTCGGCAACGGCGTCACGCAGTCCTATGAGCAGGCCGCTTTCTGGTACCAGCTGGCGGCGGACCAGGGCGATGCCGACGGCCTGTGCGACCTCGCCTGCCTGTATGAGAGCGGCCTCGGCGTCGAGCAAAACCTGGAGCTTGCGCTGGAGATGTACCGCCAGGCGGCGGAGCTGGGAAGCGAGGAAGCGC
>CACXEB010000404.1 GCA_902766515.1 uncultured Eubacteriales bacterium | reverse complement strand
CCGTACATGGAGGTTTTGAAGGCGATGGCTTCCCGGCCCGCGGCGGACAGGCCCGCCATATATGCCGCCAGGGCGTCATAATCCGTGATGTCCAGGCTCTCAAACTGCTGCAGGGACCGGTTCCACCGGCAGTACTCATTTTGGGTATTTTTGATGTAATAGGTATACTGGTCCGCCGAGGGCAGTTCGGACGGATCATCGTTTTCCGTGCCCAGGTACAGGCGGAAGCGGAACGTCGTCTTGTTGTCCGGATACTGCAGCTCCGTGACGCCGTCGGTATCGTAGAGCTTTTTCCGGACGTTCAGCGTCCGCATGGCGCCCTCGGATACGTGGTTGTCATACGCCACCCTGGACCGGTTCTCCAGGGTGTCCGGTTCTATGGTATAATCGTTCCTGGGGACGCCGCCCGCCATGTTCAGCGTCGGCGTCCCCGTTACTTCCGCCCCGTTCACCGTGACCTGGTCATACACATTCGGCAGGATGCCGCATTCCTTCACGTAATAGCTGACGGTTCCCTCCGGTAAGGTCACCTCGGCGCTCTGGCCCGGTTTGAGGAAGTAGACATAATCATAGCGCTCGGTGCCGCCCGCGGGTTTATAGCGACTCTTGTGGCGTACATTACGCTTGGTGCCTTCATATTTGACCGCTGTCGGACTGTCCAGCAGCCGCCATTCGTCTTCGTCATCCTCCTCGAGCCGGTAATAGATCTGATAGGGGAATTCCAGCAGCTGGTTGTTCGGGTTATCCGTCCCCGACAGCTTCTTGCTGAGCAGGAAGGTACCGGGCCTCACCGCTGCGAGGTTGAAGCGCATGTGCAGGTTGGACGCGCCGGCGCCGCGCTCCATGTAGAACATCCTCATCGTATGGTTGGTATAATCCGTGAAGACGTACTGGCCGGCGTCATTCTGTTCAAATTTCTCGTTCAGCAGCCGCTCGATCTCGCTTTCGCTGAGGCCGCGGGCCTGGTAATTGGACCGGAACATATTGATCAGTGTGGTCCTCGTGCTGCCGAATCTCACCTCACCGGTCCGGAAATTGATGCTGCCGGACATGGCCGGGCGCGTGCCGCCGAGGTCCAGGACCAGCTCGCCGTCCACGTACAGCCAGAAATCGTCGTCGCCGGAGAACTCAAAGATGATGTCATGCCCCCACGCGTCCAGGCCGCTGGCGGTCTGGGTGAAGCTGGCTTCCATCTCCATGCCGAAGAAGTAATCCGCCACATTGGTTGGGATCGAATACAGCCGTTCGCCCTTGCGCGGGTTGCTGTCCGGCAGCTCGTTCGCCATGACGTCCGTCCGGTTGACGACCGTCGAGATGATGTTCGGATCCAGGTCGTTGTACGGCATGAACTGGCCGTGCGCCCTTGTATTGCCGTTGTCATTGCCGACCTGCCCGATCTGGTCGTACACCGTGAAGTTGCCGTCCCCGTTCAGGTGCGCGAAGTGCTGCGTGCTGTCATACTCAAAATAGCCGCTCTCGCTGTGGATGCTCTGGAGGAACAGGTGGTTCACCGTCTGCATACCGCTGAACAGTTCACTCAGGGATTTGATATGCCCCGTTTTGTTAGTCGTATTGGGATAGCCGCCGATCAGGTTGGTGCTCAGCAGGCCGGGGTCATACGCGTTTTTGTTATGGGCGCCGAAGAACGGATGCTGGACGGAGTCGCGGTTGTTGACAAGCGGGTTGTTGAAGTCGATCATCTTCATCGTGATGCCGTAGGCATTGTTGTCGATGGTCCGGACCGTCGTCAGCGGCGGGACCTCGGTATCGATATACTCGATCACGGCCACATAGAAATCCTCTGCTTCCTCCAGCGGGCAGGCCACCACGTGGCCGTCCTCCACCTTCAGGCCCGAATAGGCATAGCTTTCGTCGTCCCAGGCGATCACCGAGGTATCGTTTTCCCCGTACCGCCGGCCGTTCAGGTTGATGCCCACCGGCGTATCGGAGAGGATCTTCCCATTGGCCGAATGCGGCACCAGGTAATTGCCGTACTGGTTGTTCTGCAGTTCATAGTAATAGCTGGGCGTCCCGTCCGGATTCTTGTACTCGGTAAAGTTCCAGGCGGCGGTATTGACCTTGGTGCCGATCCATTCGATGCTGTCGCCGGAATCGTAGCACTTGACCAGGGACCCGTCATGGTCCACTGCGTAGAAATCGTACCGTTCGGTGTCTTCGTTCCATACACGGGTATAGAGGACGATCTGCGACTGCTCCCGGATACCTTCCACCGTGCGGTCGTACACCATTTCATCGTCGGATACGCTCGCCTTGCGGGCACTGTACAGGGTAAAATCATCGTCGTCCAGCACGGACCGGCTCACCAGGTTCAGCCAGGTGGCCGCACCGGTGCTGGTGCTGCCATTGAATCCGCCGTCCGCGTTGTTCACCAGGTTCAGCGCGTACCTGTTGGCGGTAAAGCGCCATTTGCCTGCGTTGGTCCCACTGCCTGGCTCTACCGTGATCAGGGTAGCCCCGGAGGGATCCTCCGTCAATGTCACGTTTTCGCCGTTGATGACGAGGTACCGGGTACTTCCGTCCACCTCGGTGGTCATAAAATATTGATCCTCATGGTCACTCACGAACGTCCATTCCGTGATATCACTGCCTTGCGCCACGAGCAGTATCCCATCGTGATCCAACACATCCGGGCGCATCAGCATATCCTGTCCCGCCAGGCGCTGTTTTCCGCTGACCGTTTTTTGCGTCGCCATCATGGCCGCGGCAGTAACGCTTTCGTCATGATAGGCGATGCCGAATGTCTTTCCGTTCAGACCATACGCGTCGTCCGGTAGAGCATCGTGGACGCGCCTGATTGCAATATGGCAGTTCGCAGGATTATCATTCTTATTATAGAAGCGGATGCCATTACCGCCACCAGAATGCTGCAGCCATTTGTCCTGACCAGAAAGCTTGAAATAGAATCTTCCATTACCGGTGCTGCTCAGTTCAAAAGTTGCCTTGGTAGTGGTACTGAGTTTCACATTATTTTGGGTTGGATTGTAGATATAATTAGGGACGTCGTCGATAAGCGTATAGATATAGAACCTCTGCCCGCTGTCGTCCGCCGGTTCAAAATACCAGGAGGCTGCTTCGCTTTCGGAAGTAGTTTCAACGAAAGCCCCTTTAGCGTTCACCGTATAGGTAGAAAAGTTATTACCATTATAGGACAGGTTGTACGCTTCACCCTCCGACAGCATATCCAGGCTGGTCACCGATATTTCAATGATCGGCGCTGGGGCGTCCACGATGGCGTAGACCGAGAATCCTCCCGTCGCAAAGGTCAGTACGCAGCCGGCGCTTTTCCTGTCTCCGCCCGGCACGGCGGACAGCACTTCGCCCGTTTCGCTGCCGTCGGCGAAGTGAATGACGTTCGGGCTGATCGCTTCGTCCAGGTCAGTCAGCTCCATGCGCACCGTCACGGGGGTCAGCGGTTCCACCTTCTGTCCCGCTTCGTCCACGATCCGGAGATCAAACAGCCGCAGGTAGCCCTCCAACGCGTTCCGTCCGAGGGCTGCCGACGCCATGTCGGCGTACCGGAGGAATGTCTCCGTATCCTCTTCGTAGTCGATCTCCGCCGACTCAAGGCTGGCGCCCTCCGGCACGCCCGCGCCGGGCCCGTAGGCGACGGTCACGCGGTACCGGCTGCCCTCGCAGGCGATCACGGTCTTTTCCAGCACCCCGGTCACCGCGTAAACGGCGGGCGCCCCGGCGGTAAAGCGGATCGCTTCGCCGTCAAATTCAAACGCCGTCTCTTCCGCCGGAACACCGGTCTCGTCGATCCGCCACAGGCGCAGGGCTTCCATCCCCTCCGCCAGGGTCGCCGCCAGGGCTATACTGATCGGATGCGCTTCATCCGGCAGGTACATTTTCCCGCCCTCAGTCAGGTCGATCCGCCAGGCGGCCAGGACCTGCTCGTCCCCGCCGTTTTCCAGCGCGGGGTACGCTTCGGCGGCCTGTCCGGTCACGTCCTCCGCCGCTGCTTCGGCGGCTTTGGGCATCATGCCGTCCAGCGTCATTCCTTCAGATTCGATATGCTTTCTCCGGTATCCGCTGTCCAGCGCCAGCACGAAGCCGCCCCGGTCCTCCACCGGAACGACCAGGCTGTCCGCTGCGGTCTCTCCCAGCAGGTTACCGGCCTGGCCGTCGCTCATGCCGTACACGGCGACGCTTTCACGGCTATTCAGCTCCCAGCCTGCGCTGATCTTGACCCACAGCTTCATCGGGCTGTCCGCCTCGGCGCCGCTGCTGACCCGGTAGGCCGCGATCGCTTCCAGCCCCTCTTCCAGGCCTGTTTCCGCACCGATTTCCACGGCCTCGCAGACGGGATCAGGCAGGGCGCTGAAAGCCTGCAGGCTGTAGGCGGCCGCTTCGTTCGTCCAGGTGAGGCAGGTGCGCAGTGCGGCGCCGAAACCGAACGTCCCGAACGCGTCCGCGGCAAAGCTCACGGTGCCGCCGGCGGCAGAAGCGCCGTCGAGCTTCCGCGCGCTTTCACCGGTGAAACGGACCGCCTCCAGCGCGTCCGCGCTTTCACCCGCATCCGGCAGGTCCACGGTCACCTCCACGGGCGACGGAAGCGTGATCTCCCCGCCGTCCAGCGTCAGACGGATATTCAGATATTTCGTATAGTACACGGTATCGTCCGGAGACCAGCCCAGGACAGCGGCGGTATCCGCCAGATACGCGTCCGCCGGCACTTCCTCGACAAGGAGCTCCGTCCCGTCGGGGATGCAGGTCCCGCTCAGGTCTGTGACCGTGACCTTCCAGCCCTCGCCGCCGGCGCTCAGGGTCTTCCCGGCTTCGCGGGCCACGGCGTAGATGGAAGCGCCGTCCACATCGAAGACGATCCATCCGTTTTCATCCGTCACGGTATCCAGCCGCTCAGGCGCGGCGGACGCGTCCGCGAAACGGAAGACGTCCGGCGCAGGTGACCCAACGGCTGCGGGATCAAGATGCGCCTGCACCTTCCCGTCGGCCGGCTTCCAGGTCCTGCCCCTGCTCTGCTGGTGCGCGTTGGCATAGATCCGGATTTCATACGCGGCCAGCACTTCCCGGCCTTCGATCGCGACGTCGGCCGCCACGGCTTCCACGATGCCATGGGCCGGCATGCTGCCCGTCAGATACAGCGCTTCATGGATCGGGAGGACCGCGCCGTCCGCCAGCTCCACCGGCGTACCGGCCATCTTCACCAGGGCGACACCGTCCGCGCCCTTCATGCTCAGGTCGGCGCAGCACCGGCTGCCGGCGGAAAGACCGTCCTGGATCAGGTCGCTGAGCAGACCGTCCTCAACCGTCCAGGCAGCCAGGGTTTCCTCCCCGTCCAGGACCGACAGGGCCGTGACGGTGATTTCCGCGGTCAGGTCCGTGTTGTTCTTGATACCGTCCACCGTCCAGGCTTCCAGCACCGTCCGCGCGTCATCCCCCGCGACGCTATCATTCCGGCGGGCGGCGGGTACCTGGTTTTTCTTGTGGTTGCCAAAGATCGTGACGGCGGCATACGCGCCGGCGTCGTCGAAAATGTAGTTCGCCTTCTGCTTCTTTTCTTCCAGGGCTTCGTCCCTCAGGGCATACTTCGCAAAGACGGTCAGGTCGGACACCACCGGGGTCGCCGCCGTCAGCAGCGCGCGCTCCGTATACCAGCCGATAAAGGACCGGCCGGCGATTTCCGGAGCGTCCGGCAGCGCCGTCACCGTTTCGCCGTCCGCCACGAAATAGGTATATGCTTCCTCACCATCCACCATAAAGCGGACGGTATGGCAATCCGCCGTGCCGATCCCGCCTGAAAAAAGATCAAACCAGCCGGACGAAATGCCTTCCGTCTCCTCCGCGCCCGCCGGTACCGACTGAAACAGCACCAGCACGGCCAGAATGGCTGATAATACCGCTGACAAACGTTTCCTTCTCATCCGTCCGCCTCCGAAGATCCGGGATGACTGCGTGTATACCATGTTCTCCGGTCACATCCCAAAGATCACGCAGAGTTCTACGCATCCATTCTTATAATACCACAAAAACAGGACAGGCGCTATAAGAAATCGTTGAAAATCCTGTAAAAATCCGGATTTTCATCCTATTTTTAAAATATATCAAAAACGGAGCCGCCCGTCTGCAGGCACCTCCGCCAATTTTTTGAATAAATTTTTCTGTAGAATGAATAATTTATATAACACCTGGTTCAGGCGGCCCACAGCGCCGCCGGATGTGCCGGCCTACGGCCCCGCGCGGGTCTCCGGCTCGGTGATGTCCGTAAACGTTTCGTAGTGGTCTTCCGTGTAGTAGATCAGACCGTCGTTGGAATAGAGGATCCGCTTGTCATTGCGGAACCGGCCGTCAAAATCGATATCGCACTCAAACCACCGCCGGCCGTAGGCGTCCGGCAGCTTTCCCTCATAGTTGCCGAAGCGGTCGCCGCCGATGCTCTTGCCCGGCGCGACCTGGCCCAGGTTGCCGTAATTGGACACCCAGCCCAGGGCCCGCGCCTCGTTCTTGGTGATGTAGTTGGACGGCAGGTGCTGAAACGCCCGCAGGTAGGCCGCCACATGGTCCTTGTCGGTATATTCGCCGTCCTCCGTGACAACGATCTCCGCTTCGGCCACGGGATCCGCCGTCGGCGCCGGCGTGGCCTGGACCGTGGGGGCCGGGGTGTTCTTTTTGTTCTTGGGCGTCTTCGTCGGCCGCGGGGTCGCCGTGGTCTTGACGGACGGCCCCGTTGTCTTCTTCTTTTTCGCGAGCGCCTCCGCCGTCGACGCCAGCCCGGTCAGCAGCAGCAGGGCCAGCAGCAGCGCGGTGAGCCGCCGCATCGTCTGGTGATGATTCTTTTTCATCGCTCTCTCCCCGGTCAGTCAAACGTCCGGACAGGCAGCACCAGGAAGGTGAAGCGCTGGCCTTCCTTCGGGCGGATGATGCAGGGCGACACGTTCGTCTGGAAGCTCATCCGCATCTCGTCCGTTTCCACGTTCTTGATCACGTCCATCAGGTACTGCGAGTTGAAGGAGATCTTGAGCGGCTGTCCGTGGAACAGCAAAGCGAGCTCCTCCTTCACGTCGCCGCGCTCGGCGCGGGACTTCATCGTCATGCCGTTCTCGCTGATCTCCATCGTGATCAGGTTGCTCTTGCCCTCGCGCGCGATCAGGCTGCAGCGCTCCAGCGCGTCATAGAAGGGCGCTTTCTCCACGTCGATCTCCGTCTGCGCGGTCGTGGGCAGGATATGCTTGTAGTCGATGAATTCGCCCAGCAGCAGCGTGGTATACATCCGCACCGTGCCGAAGCTGATCACCACATGGGACGCATTGAAGCTGATGCTCACCGCCGTCTCGTCGTCGGGCAGGATCTTGCTCAGCTCGTTGAGCACCCGGCCGGGGACGATGATGCTCATGAATTCCTTGCCCGCCGGCACGTCGTTTTCCGTCCCAATGTTCATCAGCGCCATGCGGAAGCCGTCGATGCTCACCAGGCGGGTCTCATGGGGATAGAACTCGATCAGGATGCCGGTCAGCGTCTTGCGGCTTTCATCCGTGGACACCGCGAACATCACATGGGAGAGCACGGTACGCAGCTGGGACGCCTCGATCTGGAATTCCTGCGCGTTGCTGAGCTCGCGGATCTCCGGATAGTCGTCCTCGTTCAGGCCCACCATGTTCGTTTTGCTGCCCAGGCTGGTGATCTTGGCGATGTTGTTGTCTTCGACGCTGAAGCTGACGGTCTCCCCGTTCTGCCGACGGACAAGCTCGGACAGCAGGCGGGCGGGGAACACGGTATTTCCCGGCACGCTGATGTTCGCGTCGATGGACGTGCGGATCGTCATCTCCCCGTCCGATACGGTGAGCGTCAGCTGCTGGTCCCGGGCCTCGATCAGGACGCCGTTATAGATCGGCTTCACGGGGCGCGCGGCAAGCGCGTGGGTCACCAGACTGAGCCCGCGGTTCAATTCGGCGGTATTGACGATAAAATCCTGTAACACTGGTCGTTCCTTTCTCCGCGCAAACGGTTGGATGGTAGCACTCTTATTTATTCAGTCGTCATCCATAGAGGATGGGGAAGTTGTGCATAACTCTGAAAACCCCTGCCTGGCGCGGTACAAACAGTTTTCCGGCGCTATGGAAAAGCAGCCGGTGAATGCTGGACAAAGGCGGATAAAATGCCGTCGGTCCGGAGGGTCAAAGCTCATGCCCGGACATTATGACATAAAATTCATGATTTAGCAAGATAATTGTCACAGGCGCGAAAAACCGTCATATTTTTTCCCCATCATCCACAGCGGGATATCCACATAACGCGCTTATACCCATTTCAGGCTGCCCGCTGTGGACAGGAAATCCTGCAGGGGCATGTCGGGCGCGTAGAAGCAGTACGCGGCGGACTCGTCGGAAAAATACAGGCACCGTTCGCCGCCGTTTTCCGCGTAGACCACGGGCATGGAGAGCACGGAGTACCGCCGCTGCTGGTTGGACCACAGGCTGATCACGTTCAGCCCGGGCCGGTGCAGCAGGGGCGCGGCCCCGGCCGGCTGGATGCAGGTCAGGGTCACCTCGCCGTAGTCCAGGGTCAATAGCCGCGCGTTGCGGCCGTCGTAGCGGGTGGTGACGATCTTCCCGAGGAATGCCGTGCGGTCCAGCACGGGAAAGGCGTGGTCGAACATCCGGTACAGCTGGTTCAGGTCCACGCTCTCCGCCGCGCCGACATAGGACAGCTCCTCCGTGTCCGTCAGCACCACCGCCGCGCTGTCGGTCGGCCGGACGGCGAGGATGGTGTACACGCAGTAGATGCCCAGCAGCAGCAGCGCCGTCAGGATGGCAAAAACCTTTTTCATGCGTTCGGGTCAACGCGCCGGAACACGGGGATGCTGTCCAGCGGCGCGTCCGCGGTGATCTCACAGCCACCCGCGCACCGGACGCCGGTCCTTATATCCTCCCACTCGCAGCCGGCGGGCAGGTAGACCCTGCGGCTCCGCGCGCCGGACTCGGTCACCGGGGCGACCAGGTAATCCGCGCCGAACATGTACTGGTCGCAGAGGTCCCAGCAGCGGGCGTCCTCCGGGAACTCGTAGAACATCGCGCGCATCAGCGGGCTGCCGTTCTCATGGGCCTCGCGGTACAGCTTCGCGATATAGGGCTTCAGGGAACGGCGGAGCTCGTAGTGCTTCTTCATGATGGCTTCCAGGGTCTCGCCGTAGCTCCACATCTCGTTGTCCTGGCCGGTATGCAGGTAGCCGCCGCCCCAGTCGCGGTCGTCGAGGGCGGGGATGGTGAAGGG
>CACXEB010000403.1 GCA_902766515.1 uncultured Eubacteriales bacterium | reverse complement strand
TCGGGCTGGACATTGACAATGCCTGTGTTGTCTTTGACGGCAACGGGCAATTGGCTGTGGTACAGCGGTTCTTTGTGTCGTGGCAGTAATTGGATGTGAATGCCGTTTGAGATATAGGTAAAACCGACTCGCTGACTGAGCACGCTTTTTCTGCGAGCCAAAGCAAAACAGGCAAAAAACACGAGCGTCTGTTCACATACGGTGTTTCGGCAGGCATTCTCTTACAGCATACATGAGATCGGCAGGTGATACGATTGATTTTCATCATAACGCAGGAAGTCGTCTCGATGGCAATCGGCAGAGCCACAGAAGACGGTGAACACGCATTGTTTGATTCCGAGTCTTACGAATTGTACAGCACAAGCGCCGGAATTCCCGCAGCCGCCTCCGGGGAGACGCTGCTGGCGTTTCCCAGCGTCCGGCAGGTGGATATTCAACGGGCTTATTAAACAACGGCATTGTGTACCGGTTATCGATGCAGTGAAGCACTTGATTGCAGGGACGTGACGGACATGAAAAGAAAAAGAACGATGCTCCTGATTTTATCGGCTGTCCTCCTCGCGCTCATCCTCCCGGGCTTTTACAACGCGCTGACCGTCCGGCGCTACAGCGTCGAAGCCCCCGGGATCGCCCGTCCCGTCCGCGTCGCCCTGGTCACCGACCTGCACTCCTGCGCGTACGGCGAGGGGCAGCGGGAGCTGCTGGACGCCCTCGACGCGGAAGCCCCGGACCTGGTCCTGCTGGGCGGGGACATCTTCGACGACGACCTGCCGGACGGCAACGCGGAGACGTTTCTCCGGTATGTCGGCGCGCGGTATCCCGCTTACTACGTGACCGGGAATCATGAGTACTGGAGCGGGGCAGCCGGGTTTGCGCGAAAGATGGCGATCCTGGCGGACTGCGGGATCATTCGCCTCAGCGGTGAAACGGCCGCCGTCGAAGTGAACGGCAGCCGGATCACGGTCTGCGGCGTGGACGATCCTTATGCCTGGGCGGGCAGCGACGGCTTCACCGAGCGGACGGAGGGCAGCTTCCGGGAGCAGGTCGCCCTGGTGGCCGCACAGGCGGAAGCGGGGACATACACCATCCTCCTGACCCACCGGCCGGAACTGCCGGATGTCTACAGTCAGTATGATTTCGATCTGGTGCTGGCCGGGCACGCCCACGGCGGGCAATGGCGGCTCCCGGGCATCCTCAACGGCCTGTGGGCGCCCAACCAGGGGCTGTTTCCCGCCTGGGCCGGCGGGCGGTACGACCGGAACGGCACCGTGATGATCGTCAGCCGCGGCCTGGCCCGTGAGTCCACCCAGGTGCCGCGCTGGTACAACCGGCCGGAACTCGTGATGATCGACCTGCGGCCGCCCGTTTCTGACGCGCCCGGAAGGGCGGAATAATACGGAAAGGAACCTGATCCCATGAAAATGCTGCTGTCCATCCTGATGCTGGTTGTGTTTACCCTGGCGGGGTGCCCGGATCAACGCCACGAGATCCGGCAGCTGACCTTCACCGACGATACCCCCACCCTGTACGCGGACGAGCTGCGGATGATCTTCGGCGATTACACCGTGGGAGACCGCATGGCGCGGCACATCGACGGTGAGGACTGCTCCTGCGGGTACCACCAGGACACGGTCGATGATGATCTGTGGGAAATCACCTACACGGACGCCTGCGGCCAGGAGATGACCTGCCTGCTGAACAACCGCGAGCCCCTCTGCCGCCAGCAGGTCCGGTGGCTCACGGACCAGATCCAGCGCCACTTCCTCACCCATCAGGTGACGGACGTCTACGGCAGCCTGATGGGCGGCGGCAGCTACTGCTTCTGCTTCATCGGCCGGGTCTGCAGCAGCTACCGGGGCGGCAATGAAGAGGAGTACGCGCACGTGGAGACATGCGACGCCTACCTGGCGTCCCTGGAGGAAAACGGCCCGCTCATGCCGATCGCATCCCTCAGCTACGCGGAGATCTTCGACCTTCTCCCCATCCGGCTGTCGGTGAACATCCGCCTGGCGGACCAGGACCTCGACAGGGACGCGTGGGCGGAGCATTTCACCCATGCGGCCGGCCTGCTGGAAACGCTCGCCCGGCGCATGGCGGACGAGATCGGGGATAACCTGAACCTGACGGCCAGCGTGTACAGCGATGTGCAGACCTTCGAGCCGGACGACCGCAGCGCGTACCTGAACTGCCTGCGGGGAGAACCGACCGACCTTTCCAGGATCGACTATGAGCACGCCCTCTTCCTGTCCTATAAAGGCAAGTTCTGGTGACTGTTCACTCCGTGAACAGTCACCGTAGGGGGGACTGGCGTCCCCCCTGCGTGACCCCCCTGCAGATTTGCCTGTCGTCCCTTCGGTCCTCCCGGGCGGCAAATCTGTAAGGTACAAACGGCTCCGCCGTTTGGTCCTCGCAGCGTACATGACGCTGCTGCGGATTACAGTCGGAGGGTGCCCCTCCGACACCTCCCCCGCCACGTCCTCTGCGGCACTTCCATCCCATCGCCCT